>JANOQU010000099.1:0-5232 GCA_031422355.1 Actinomycetes bacterium | reverse complement strand
CCCAGTGTTCGCGCTGGTCAACCTTCCCGAAGTCGTCAAGGGAGCTCTGTTCGCCCGGTACAGCCGCAGCCCGAAAAGCCTGCGGAGACTGTTCCTCGACGAATTCGTCGGGGACCTCGATATCACCGGCGACCAGACGGTGGATGCCACGGTCGGGCTGGCCCGCGCCGAAGAGCTCTACGAGAAGGTGTTCTTCGAGTACGGAGACGATTCCGTCGCCCAACTCGGCGGCGTGCACCTGGCCTGCGAACAGGCCTCGAACATTCTGACAAAGGTGTTGGAATGGGGACGGCTGATGAGCTACCTCGAACAGAGCACTCGCTACATCGCCTACGACTCGCGCCTGGGTGGCCGCTACCGCTTCTACCGAGACCCGGCTGTGCTCAACAGTGCATTCGGCACTCGCTATGTGGGCGACATGGACCGGATGTTCGACGCATACAGCTTGCTGATCGACAAGGTCACAGAATCGGTTCGGGCGAATGTGCCCCGACTCGATGGCGATAGCGATTTCATCTACCGCCAGGCAACCCGAGCCAAGGCCCTCGACGCTGTACGCGGTGTTCTACCGGCGGCGTCGCTCAGCAATGTCGGCATCTACGGCACCGGTCAGGCATTCGAGATGCTGCTGCTCCGGATGCGTTCTCATCCGCTGCCAGAAGCTCAGCACTATGCAGAACTGATGCTGCACGAATTGCGCAAGGTGATACCCAGCTTCCTGCGTCGGGTCGATCTCCCTGAGCGAGGCGGCCAATGGAGCCATTACATGGCGACCACTCGCGACCGCACTGCCGAACTCGTCGACGGCATCTTCGGTGGCACTCCCGTCGAGGCCGCTCCGTCGGTTGACCTGCTGGACTGGGACCCAGATGCCGAGAACAAGTTGCTCGCGGCAATCTGCTATCCCCACAGCAATCTGCCAGAGTCCCAGATCTATGCCCGCGTCACCACCCTCGGCGCAGACGAGCGGATCGCGCTGATCCGGGCCTATGTCGGCAATCGCGAGAATCGCCGCCATCGGCCTGGGCGGGCTTTCGAGCGGGTGGACTACCGATTCGATGTCGTCAGCGACTACGGCGCGTTCCGCGACCTGCAACGTCACCGAATGCTGACCATCGATTGGCAGCCGCTGACTCCGAACCACGGCTACGTCCGTCCGGACCTCGTCGATGCGGCGGGCATGACCTCGGTGTTCGACGATGCGATGTCACGTTCCGCCGCGCTCTACGACGCCCTGCGCCACGATTTCCCCAACCAGGCCAGCTACGCCGTGTCGATGGCGTACCGCTTGCGGTATTCGATGCAGTTCAACGCCCGAGAGGCAATGCACATGCTCGAACTGCGTTCGTCGC
This sequence comes from Actinomycetes bacterium, assembly GCA_031422355.1. GTDB lineage: Bacteria > Actinomycetota > Acidimicrobiia > Acidimicrobiales > Ilumatobacteraceae > WLMZ01. The sequence continues at coordinate 3,880 of JANOQU010000099.1, read as the reverse complement.
CACAGGGCCATCCGGCCTACCGGCGCGTCGCACTCGAAATGCACCGGCTGATCGCCGAGAAGGCCGGTCATACGGCCATCGCCGAAGCAATGTCGCATATGACTGACGAAGCACCTGAGCTGGAGCGCCTCGAGTCCGAACGGCGCGCCGAGCAGCGCCGGCAGCAGACCTGAGGGCCATTCTTCGGCCGGGTTCAGCCAACGTGACGGTTGTCACTGTGTAGGGCATGGAACTCTCGGCAATTGCCCACGTATGCTCCCCGCCCGCGGCCGGGACTTTGACGAGGAGACACGATGGCAGACGACGACACGCTCGATCCAGAAGATGAACTGGTCGATGACTCGGCTGAGGAAGAGGCCGAAGCTGTCGATGTCGATCCTGACGAACTCGACGAGGAAGAGCTCGAAGTCGAAGAGGACGAGTTCAGCGGTTTGGACGACGAGTTCGCCGAAACCGCCGACGAGGACGAAGAGGCCGACGAAGATGCCGATGGCCCGGTTCGCAAGTCTGTTGCGGCGGCAGCCGCTGCCGCAGAGGACGACGACGATGACGACATGCTGGCGCCCGACGACGTCGAGGCGGATCTCGACACGATTCTCAAGGATCGACTGGTTGCAGCGGACGAGGACGGCGACGACGAGGACGAGGAGCCAGAAGACCGAAGCGAAGCCTCTGATCGGCTGCAGCCAAAGCGTTCCGACGAGCAACTTTGCCCGAACTGTTTTCTCCTGATCCGCAACTCCGCACCAACGTGTCCGATCGGCGATGACGAATGCCCGATCGTGGCGGCTCGGTGACTTGGTGGCAGAGGCCAAGGATCCGCTTCGACAGCTGATCGATGCCGTCGTCTATGCGCCGATCGGGCTGGTGCTGCTCGTTCGTCAGGAGTTCCCGATTCTCGTCGAATCTGGACGGACAAGGGTCGACAACCAGATCACGCTCGCTCGATTCATCGGTAAGGCTGCCGTTCGACGAGGCAAAGCAGAACTGATCCGACGGGTCGAAGTCGCTCAAGCGGCACGACGCGATTCGGCTGAAGTCGTTGACGGCCGACTCGTCGACAACCGTATCGTCGATGCCAGTTCGGTCGAGACTGTTGCACCGACGACATTGCCCGACGCGATTATTGCTGCCGTCATTGCCATCGAGTCCGAGTCGCATCCGTCGGTTGCGGACGTCTCAGGGAGCGACGATTCGCCTGACAGTTCATCGCTACCCATCGAGGGCTACGACAGCCTCGCTGCATCGCAGGTGGTCGTCCGTCTCGCGACACTCACGGCGGACGAACTCGGCCTGATTCGAACATATGAGGAGACGAACCGAGCGCGCCGGACGATTCTGGGCAAGATCAGCCAACTCCAGGCGAGATAGCGGTGGAGGAAATAGTCCGCCGCGCCGAACTGGGTGACTGCTCGGAATTGGTCCGTCTGGAAACGTTGGCGCGAGATGGGATTCGAGGCGTACGCGGTGGAGACCTCAGGCTTCAGGAATGTCCGACGGTCGGTGACTGGTCATCACGGACCGACGATCCGAACCACGTTGTTCTCGTCGGCACGCTCGATGACGTTGTGGTCGCGATGCTGGCAATGTTTTTGTCGAGGGAGAAGGATCGCGGGCTGATCTCGCATGTCTATGTCGAGGCCGAGGGCCGCGAGCTCGGCCTCGGCGACACAATGGTCGAGCACGCCATCGCCGCCGTGCGTGCCGCAGAGCTCAGCGGGATTGAAGCGGTGGCGCTCCCGGGCGATCGCGAGACGAAGAACCTCTTCGAGCGGGCCGGCCTCACCGCTCGACGACTGACGGTGTACAAGGCACTGGTCGCGCTCAGGGAGCCCGTCGAGCAGATCGGCGTTGACGAATGACGTCACGAGCCGAAGCGCAAGCGCTCGACGCGGCGGATCCGCTGGCCGATTTACGTGCGCAATTTCGCCTTCCTGACGGAGTGATCTATCTGGACGGCAACTCGCTCGGAGCCTTGCCGGTTACGACTGAGCGCCGTGTCCGCCACGCTGTCGAGCACGAATGGGGCAATGACCTCATCGGGAGTTGGAACTCTGCCGGATGGATGCAATTGCCTCGTCTCATTGGCGACAAGATCGCAACGTTGATTGGCGCCGGTCCCGACCAAGTCGCCGTTGCCGATTCCACGTCGGTCAACCTGTTCAAAATTCTGACGGCGGCCGTTCAACTCAGAGCGACGGGCGGCGGGGCCGGGGGAGTCATCCTGTCGGAGCGAGACAACTTCCCGACGGACCTGTACATCGCGGACAGTGTGGCCAAGGCCTACGGACTGCATCTCGAGCTGGTCGACGGTTCCGCCATGACGAGTCGAATCGCTGACACGACTGCGGATCCAATCGCGATCGTGATGCTGACCCACGTCAACTACCGATCGGGCGCAATGTACGACATGCCCGGTGTCACGTCGGCTGCCCACCGCTCGGGCGCACTGATGGTATGGGACCTCGCTCATAGCGCAGGCGCCGTGGAAGTCGACCTGTCGGGTGCGGATGCCGACTTCGCCGTCGGCTGCGGGTACAAGTATCTGAACGGCGGTCCTGGCGCACCGGCGTTTGCCTGGGTGCATCCCCGTCATCTCGGTCAGGTCAGCCAGCCGCTGACCGGCTGGATGGGTCATTCGGCTCCATTCGATTTCGTGTCAGATTTTCAACCCGCCGACGGCAGCGCGAAGTTCCTGTGCGGTTCGCCACCGATCCTGTCGATGACCGCGTTGGACGCCGGCGTCGACACGTTGCTGGCCGCAGAACCGTACGGGGGAATGGCGGCGCTGCGCCGTAAGTCGCTCCTCCTGACCGAGCTATTCATCAGTCTCGTCACCCCACTTTGCGCCGAGTTCGACATGCACATCGCAACGCCACTCGAACCCTCACAGCGGGGGAGTCAGGTCTCACTCGAGCGATCGACTGATGGCTATCCGATCGTGCAAGCTCTGATTGCCAGGGGCGTCGTCGGCGACTTCCGTGCGCCGGACATCCTTCGCTTCGGCTTCACGCCGCTGTACACCCGGTTCGTCGATGTCGTCGATGCTGTCGAACGACTGCGCGAAGTGCTCACCAGCGGCGAGTGGCGCGATGAGCGATTCGCTCAGCGGGCCGCCGTCACCTGACGCACCGCTTAAACGCTGCGCTGACTTTCTACTTGCCGGACCAGTTCGGTGGGCGCTTTTCGATGAACGCCGTGAGACCTTCCTTGGTGTCCTCTGCGGCGATGACGGCGGCGAACTCACTGTTCGTCAAACGCTTCAAGGTCTCGTCGTCTTCGTAGGCGGAGGCGAGCACAACCTTACGGCTGGCGTAGACCGCGAGCGGAGCCGCAGCGGTGATCTGGGTCGCGAGCGCAAGCGCTTCGTCGAAGGCCTGGCCCGGCTCGACGAGGCGTGACACCAGGCCGAGGTCGTAGGCACGCTGGGCCGTGAACGGCTCGCCCGTGAGGATTGCTTCCATCGCAGCCGCCTGTCCGATCGCGCGGGGCAGACGGAACAGTCCGCCGGCGCCGGCGATCAGGTTGCGCTTGACCTCGGCCAGACCGAACGACGCTTGCGTACTGGCGACGACGAGGTCGCAGGCGAGGACGATTTCGAGCCCACCCGCCGTTGCCAGTCCATCGACGGCGACCACCACTGGCTTGTTTCGCTCGCGGTAGACGAACCCGCCGAATCCACCTCGCTTGGTGGCGAGATCGCCGGCCTGACCCGCATTGATTGCTTTGAGATCTGCACCGGCGCAGAACACAGGCCGGGCCTGCCCGGTCGTGTTGGCACGGAGCACGGCGACCCAGACGCTGGTGTCGGCCTCGAGTCGATCGATGGCGGACTCCATGCCCCTCGCAACGTCACCATTGACAGCATTACGTGCATCCG
>JANOQU010000098.1:0-11429 GCA_031422355.1 Actinomycetes bacterium | reverse complement strand
TCGTTCAACAGAGTGTTGAACACGAACGCTCGGGTTCGTAGACCAGGGGCCAACGCGTCGGTGACGGCCACGTGCGCGGCCTGACGGACGCTGCGGTCCGGATGCTGCAACATCGACAGACCCTGCATCAACGGTGCCGATGAGGTCGAGCCATCGGGCCCGACGATGTCGACCTCGATCGCCGAGGTCAGTTCGTCGAACAGTCGACTCCACGCCCGGACACCAGTCACCGCCTTCTCGGTGAGGACTCGTTCCTCTGGCTCGGTCAAAAGGTGCTGGCGGTAACGGCGGGCCGACCGGAGATGGTGCCGAATAAAATCAAGGCCGGGATCGGCGTCGGCAAGGATCTCCTCGACATGGGCGTCTGTCGCTTCTGCCCATTCGAGATCGATGAAAAGCAGCTTTGTCGCTGTCGCTGTCCCACGTTCCTGAGCGTGAGCGACGAGCGCCCCATTGCTCGGATCGACCGTGTCGACGGCGAACTGCAGGGACGCATAATTACCCGCCCTGCTGGCGAGCTCGATCATCTCCGCATAACGGCGATGGAATGAAATCAACTCGCCAACCGACATCGAAGCGATCCGTCCGCGACCAGTTGCGACGAGTTCGTCTGCGATCTCGTCGGCCCGATCAAGCAGCGCGTCGACATCGGCGGCACCATCGAGAAGTGGAGTCAGGTCCCAATGAACTCCCCGACCGGCCAAGTCGTCGGCCATACCGCTGGCCATACCGTCGGAGTCGATTCTGCGGTCGTCTGTTGCGGTCATACCGCCAGGCTACGGCGCAACGGCCTGACCAGGGACCCCCGAATTCGTGCTGAATGGCTCCGCACTTTGGGGGTAACGGCCGAATGCTCGGCTGGCGGAGTTGGCGAGAGCCACTTGCCCACGACCCCGCTGCTTGGCCGTGTACATCGCACCGTCGGCGTCGAGAAGAAGCGAATCCGGGTCTGCACCAGCGCCTGTGTGATGGGCGACTCCAACGCTCGCACCGAGCCGCACGGTGATTCCATTGATGATCATTGGCTGACTGATCGCTGCGACACATCGTTCGCCGATCAACACAGCGCCAGTGCTATCCGTCGCCGGACAGAGCACGACAAACTCGTCGCCTCCCGTGCGAGCGAGGGTGTCGCTCGGCCGGGTCAGGGCGGAGAGTCGGGCCGCAACGACCCGCAGGACCTCGTCGCCGATCGCATGCCCATATGTGTCGTTGACTTCCTTGAAGCCATCGAGGTCGAGCAACAGGACTGCAACCTCGGCTGCGGCGCTGTCTGGTTCGGTCCGCTCGTCGTGAGTGGTTGCGTCGAGCAGCCGTGACTGGAGCAGCATCCGGTTGGCGAGGCCGGTGAGCGGGTCGTGGAGCGCTTGGCGGACAAGTTCGGCCTCGAGCCGTTTGCGCTCGGTGATGTCGCGCACACTCGTTCGGTATTCGATTGCTCGGCCGGACTCCGGGTCGATGACCGCTGACGTCGAATTCGCAACCCACACCGAAGTCCCGTCGGCGCGGACCATGCGACCCTCTGCCGTGAACGGGCTGCCCATCAACAGAGCGGGACCGGCCGACAAGAAGAATTCCAAATGGTTGGGATCCATCAGCGATCGAGCGGGGCGGCCGACCAAGTTGTCTGGGGTGAAGCCCAGCAGATCCATCGATGATGGCGAGGCATAGCGGATGATTCCCTCAGCGTCGATGAGGATGACGACGTCGGCCGCAGTCTCGGAGAGCAGCCGAAAGCGGGCCTCGCTGGATCGCAGAGCTTCGTCGACTCGCGAACGCTCGAAAACGTGGGCAATCGTCTCGGCGATGATCCGAAGGAACGTCACCTCGTCGTTGGTCCAGTCCCGAGGCGTCGCAACCATCGAGACGCCAACCACGCCCACAAGCGCTCCGGCTGCAGACATACCGACGGCCATCAGGGCCGCCTCGGTGCCCAATGACCGACGCTTCTCATCGATCCACGGCGCGTCGTGTTTGGCAATGTCGACAACAACTACGGGTTCAGCGGAGCGCAACGTCTCGATCCACGACGGCAGCAAACCCAGTCGCACTGCTCCGCCGGAACGCAGATCGGTGACGACTTGATTGGCGAGATGAGTTCCACGGTTGATCAGCAGTTCGTCGTGTTCATCGATGTGGTCGACGTAGACCCGGTCTGCTCCGAGCATCGCGGCGATGCTGGCGCAGACGATGTCCAGGCGGGCGAGGAACTCGGTGGTACCGAGGTCGAGAGCTGACTGCGCCAGGTCGAATGCGTAGCGGAGATGCTCGACCCGCTTGGAGTTCTCACCCTCGGCCAGAAGCCTTGCCGACACTTCTCGACAAATGAGCACATTGCCGCCGGCAACCGGATCACGCCGAGCGCCACTGGTGATCTCCCACCACGCAACGGCACCGCTGGCCCCAATCAACCTCACCGTCGTCATCATCGTCGGCTGGCCCGCGACGAGAGTGCCAAGGCGTCGAAGTGCTTCGGCGACGTCGTCAGGATGGATGACAACCGACGCATTTCGACCGATCAATTCCTCCGGCCGGTAACCCAAGCGGCGATGAACCGCCTCGTTCGTGAACATGATCGTTCCGCTCGCGTCGACGACCACAACGAGATCATGAGAGCCGTCGAGGAATGCCGCGAGGCGGGCCTCGCTCTCGCGCAGCGACGCTTCCAGCCGCTGCCGGGCAAGCAGTGATGCCAAGGTTTCCGAGATCCGCTGCACGAGCGAGGTCTCCTCGGTTGTCCACACCCGAGTGGTCGCCGACATCGAGACCTCGATGTCGCCGACGCATCGATCGCTCGAAACCAAAGGAACGTGAAGGGCGCTGCGATAAGGCTCCGGTCTGGCACGAGCTTCCGCAACCCATGGCTCTTTGACGTCGAACACGTCGGTGACAGCGAGCGGTTCCAGTTCTCGAAGCCGATCGGCGAAGGCTGGAGAACGTCGTTGGGTGCCACGACCTGGACCCCTTGAAACCCGCCGATCGGCACGCCACTCAGCGGCGGTCTCGATGACGTCGTCGTTCGCGAAGGAAACGACAACGCTGTCGCATCCAACGGCATTCGCAAGACGACCAAGGTGCTCTTCGATGCCATCGAGGGGCATCTCTGACTCCGTTGCGAGTGCCCAGCGGGCAACTTCGAGCACGACTTCTTCGAACTCTTGGCGACGACGAGCCGCCTCGATTGCGCTGCGCCGAGCAGAGACGTCGCGGAGGGTGAGGACGAATCCGCCGAGGACATCGTCGAAACTGCCTGACGTATCCACCTCGAACCATGTCGAGCGTCCATCAGGTCGGAGCACTCGCAGTTCCGACAGCGAGCGTTCGTCCCGACCTGACACGGTCGCGGCGAAATTTTCGATCGCCATGGCGTGGTCGTCGGGAAGGATGAAGTCGAGAAAGTGACGACCGACGACCTCGGCAATTGAGTGGCCGGTAGCTCGTTCGATCGCCGCGTTGGCGTATCGAACCTGACCCGTCGGATCAATCACCACGAGCACGTCATCGACATTTGCCAACATCGCCGCAAGGTGGGCTTCGCTGGCGCGGACCGCAGCGTCCGCGCGCTGGCGGGCGAAGAGGCTCGCCAACGTGTCGGCAACCTGTTGGACCGTATCGATCTCGTCGGCCGACCAGGCATGGGACGTGTCAAAATTGGTCAGTCCGAGAACGCCGAGCAGCTGCCCGTTGACCCGGAGCGGGGCGTAGAGGTTCATGCCACCCGGATGGTGGCCGAACACCAACTCCAGCTCAGCTGCCCACGGCGTGGTCAACTCCTCTGTGGTCGAGCCGAGCAAGATCCGGGATCGCTGCAATCGTTCGATCCAGCGAGGAATCGTGTTCAGCGCTATTTCTTGCGGAGGCACCAATGGAAGTTCGTAGCGAGCGCTCGTCCAGTCACCGAGCGGCCGGAGCACGCCGGCGTCGAGGTCGATCGCATCGAGGTATGCCAGATCGGCGTTGAGTAATTCTGCGAACGGTGCAAGCACGGTGAAACTGTCGGCGAACAGTGCGTCACTGCCCTGGTCGAGGGCGCGCTGAGCAAGCTCAGCGGCAAAGCTTCCGAGCTCACGTCGACGTCGCTCGGCCGCTGCGAGCGCGTTGAGCTCTGTCACGTCACGACTGACAGACGCGAAGATCCGGACTCCGGGCCGGAGCGGATCTGCAACCAATTGCACATCGCTTTCGACTTCGGTTACCGCACCCGTGACCTTGTTGACATATGTCACCGGGCCGGTCCACCTCCCCTCTCGCTCGATCGTCGGAAGAACGACGGTGTCGATCAGTTCGATCTGTTCGGGGGAATACATCGTGTACATCGACACTTCGTCGAGCGGGTCGTCCTGGCCCATCCCGAGGGCCTGTCGTTGAGCGGCGTTGACGTACACTCAGTTGCCATCGGACTCGGTCAGTATCACGAGCGACGACGATTGCTCGATCAGTCCTTGGAACTTGGCCCGATCACCCTCGGCAGACCGTCGCTGGGTCAGATTCCGCCGTACATGTAGCCAGTGCGTATGAACACCTCGCTCGTCCAGGATCGGGCTCATCGTCACCTCGCACAGAAACGTGGTGCCGTCGGCACGGAGGTTGGCCACCTCGAAGGTGGCTGCCTTGCGGTCGCGATGTACCTGCGAGTACCACTCCACAAGCCCGGCGGTTCGATCGGCAAAGAGGAATTCCAGCGTTCGTCCAACAACCTCACGGGCGCGGTATCCGGTCTCGGCCTCGAAGGCTGCGTTGGCGTAAACGATCATCGGGCCGACCTGCTCGTCCGGACTGTCGTCGCTGTGAGGACCAGCGGCGGTGACGATGATCGAGTCATGGGCCGTGTCGAGTGCGGTCAGCAAGAGCCGCGAGCGCGGCGAACCGAAGCCTGGCAACCGATCCGCTCGTCGATCGACGTCGGTCACTTGGGACAACGCCGGGGCCGTGGCTCCACACCAAGGTGTCCCGAGAATGGCGACGACATCGACTGCTGGTCGCGGGACACTGAAGTAGTAACCCTGTGCTTCGTCGGCACCCATTCGGATCAACGCATTCGCCTGGACATCATCCTCGATCCCCTCGGCAACAACGCGAAGACCGAGTGCGTGGGCGAGATCGATCACGGCCTCAACGATTGCCTCGTCGGCCAGCGAACCACCCAGACCGGCGACAAAGACCCGGTCGATTTTGACGGCAGTGACCGGCAGCCGCCGCAGGTACGACAACGAGGAGTAGCCAGTACCGAAGTCGTCGAGGGCGATCTCGACACCGAGTTCGCGCAGTGAACGGAGTACCCCAACGGCGCTCGGCAGGTCCTCGAGCAGGCTGCTCTCGGTGACTTCGAAACCTATGTCGACAGGCTGCACCAAACCTTGCTCGATCGCCGCGCGAACTCGGGCGCGCAGCCGGTCGCCGTCGGCGAGCTGCTGAGTTGCAAGGTTGACCCATACTCGAAGCGGTCCAATGGGATCCTCGTGACGCCAATGGGCGGCGAGCGCAAGGGCCTCCTCGAGCACCCAGTCGCCGATCTCACCCATCAAACCCGCCGCCTCGGCCACAGGCAGGAAGTCGGCAGGCATCAACAGTCCGTCGATTGGATGCTGCCAGCGCACGAGGGCTTCGACTCCGACGACACGTCCGTCGCGGAGATCGACGGTTGGCTGGACATGGAGTCGAAGCTGACTTTCGGCAATGGCTCGCCGAAGTCCGTCCTCGGTGCGCTGGTGTCGTTCGGCGTCTGCGCCGAGGGTGACCTCGTAGCCAATGACCGTGCCACGCGCCGTTGCCTTGGCGCGACGACACGCGAGGAATGCCTGCTCGACGAGGTCCTGGCGGGGCTCGCTCGGTCCCTGACAACTGAACCCTGCGCTGGCTCCAACCGACAACGAGATGTCGACGAGGTCAATTGCCTCGCGGACGGCGATCAGTAAGCCCTCGGCCATCGACCGAGTGCTGGTCGAGTCGGCGCCGGGGAGCACGGCGAGGTAGGCATCGCCCTCGGTTGCGGTGAGCACGGCTCCTTCGGGCAACCGGGACGCGAGCCTCGGACCGAGAAGATCCAGGACACGGTCGCCAGCCGTGCGTCCCCAACGGGTGTTGATCTGGTGGAACCGATCGACGTCGAGATACACGACGCCGACGCCTGATTGCTTCAGCTGTGCTGACTCCAGCACCCGCCGCAAGCTGGACCGATTGACAAGCGACGATCGAGCCTCGTTGGCTGATGGCTCGGTATGGGGCGGGGGCGAGGACATGGGAAATTAGCAACCGTTTACACGATCATTGCATGATTCCGTTGCACATGAGGTATTCCCTTGCCCGAATGCCGATCCGACTTGGCTGCGCCACTCGGCTCAGCTGTGAAACCGTTTCACAACCACGGCACAACCGTCTCGTTCGACGATGTGTTTGAGCGGGTGATCTCCGCTCAGTCACAGCGAGGACCAACGACATGCATGGTGTGTCGATGCTTGACAGGAGCGAGACGGCGCGGCCTCTTGACTTGGGCGGCGTCGATCTCTCGCGGAAGTCACTCATCCGGCGGCACCTCTGGTTGCGTTTCGCTCCTGCAGTCATGCTCGCCCTCGGCATGCGGGCCCGTTTCATCTCCACACCGATGACCTCGGACGAAGGCGGCTTCCTCGCTGTTGCTCGAGCTTGGGCCTCCGGCGCCCGATTGTACGATGATGTCTGGGTAGACCGACCGCAGGGATTGATCCTGCTGTATCGAGTACTGGACTTCATCGGGCTCGGTAGCCCGGCAGGCGTACGGATCCTGGCAGCCGTCGCATGCATCGTCGGCGCAGTGTCGTCGGGCGTGATCGCGGAACGGTTGTTTGGCATGCGAGCTGGCATGCCGACTGCGACGATCGGCGCCGCCTTTGCGAGCGTGCCGCAGTACGAAGGCTTCATCGCCAACGGTGAACTGCTGAGCAGCGCAGCCGGGGCTCTCGGGTTGGCATTGGCACTCTGTGCAGTTTGGCGACGACCATTGCCGTCCTTTCGACTCCTCGCGCTCGGCGGAGCCTTCGGCGGGGCAGCTATTTCGCTGAAGCAGAGCGGTTTTGATGCGTTCGTCGCTGCGGCGGCTGCCGTCTTGACCGTCTGCCTCGTTCGATCGGCGTGGTCGACCAGGCAGCGGCTAACTGTGCCTCTCACGTTTGCGGGCGGTTTCGCCGTCGTTCTGGGTGCGCTGGTCGTGCACGGCACGCTGACGGGCTTCGATCGGTTCTGGTATGCCGTCTACGGCTATCGAATGGGGGCCAGGAGCGCTCTGGCCGACCCGAACTGGACCAGACTTGCGACGACGTGGAATATTGCAAAGCCCGTGCTGCTCCCGGCGGGCATCATCTGCCTCACGCTTGCGGCTTGTGCGTGGCGTGCTCGTCGACGGGACGGATTGATCGTTGCTTGGCTGTGGCTCGTTGCCGCAAGCATTGCCTTTCTGATCGGTGGTCAGTTCCATCGGCACTACTGGGTGATCTTCGCCTTCCCGCTCGCAGTGCTCGCAGCGGGTGTCGTTGCGACGCTCGACAGCGTCGGTTGGAGGCGGGTGATGGTGGCGGCGTTGCTGGCGTCTCCCATCACGCTGACCGTCCAGTCGCTGAGCGTCCCTCGCCACGAAGTTGGCCGGGCATTCAGCGACGATGGACGGCTGATCAAGGACGAGCGGATCGCCGCCTGGTTCCGTACGCACGCGAGGCCTGACGATTCGATCTATGCGTTGTGCGCGAGCGCTGCGCTCTACGGCAACGTTCCGACCGAGTCGCCGTATCCGTACCTTTGGTTTGACGCAGTCGCTCATGTTCCCGGCGGCCGATCCCGTATAGCCGAGATGCTGGCGTCGCCACAAGCACCTCGCTTCGTAGCGCTGTACCAGAACCCTGCCAACTGCGACAGCTCGGGCGCCCTCGATCGCGTGGTCGCGGACCGCTATCGACGAGCGACCACGATCGATGGGATTGCGGTGCTCGAGTTGACGGGTACTCGTCGGTGACGGATTGGCGTCAGTGAACGTCAACGGTCTGCTCGAGGATCGCCCGTTCGAGTGCGGTGATCTGCGGCCCCGGGGACAAGCCAACCTCCGTTGCCAGTACCAGCCTTGCCCGACTGAGCGCTTGCAGCGCATCGCTCTGGCGGCCGCTCGCGGCGAGAGCGCGCGCGAGTTGTGCCCACAAGCGTTCTCGCAGCGGTTGCCGTGCGACGTGTTCCTCCAGCTCTGCGATGATTGCGAGGTGGTTGCCTGCTGCGAGCTCCGCGTCATACAACATGTCGACGAACCGACTCTCGACCTCCTGCAACCGTCGACGTGCGCCGATCATCGAGAGATCGTCGACGAGCTCAGGGAGCGGATCTCCTCTGAACGTCGCTTGCTCGCGTCGTAACTGATCCCGAGCGGCCCGAACCTGACCCTGCGACAAAAGTTGCGCCGATTCACGGATCGCCACCTCGACTGCGTCCACATCCACTGCTACGTCCGCCAACCGATAGCCATCGCCCTCTCGAACGATTGAGTCCGAACCGAGCACTCGTCTGAGCCGGTGAACGTAACCCTGGAGAGTCTTGCGGGCGGTTCGGGGAGGTGCCGACCACAGCGCGTCGAGCAGTTGGTCGACCATGACGACGCGGCCGAGGTCGCGGACGAGACGGGCGAGCACCACGGTCTCTTGATGCCCGAGAGTTACGACGGCTTCATTCCGAACGATGTGGAGCGGTCCGAAGACGCAAACCAGCATGCCGCTACCATAGATGACGCGACGGCGTCCCCCTATTGGATAGTCCTCTGGACGCGTTCAACGCCTCACCGAGTTGTTTCTGTTTGGTCGCCGCGGCGACGGTTGTCCGACCATTCGCAGCCAACCAGGCTTCGATGTTGCGGTGTCCGCTGGCTGCCCAGATCCGATGCCGGTCCGCTTCCAGAATCAGGCGTGACTGGACGACTTTGATCCGGTCGATCTCGGCTTGCATCGTCAGCACGTGCGGGTGCATTCCGACGAGTACGTCCCATCCGGGCCCAACTCGGTGGCGGAGTGCTCAGCTCCTGCTGAGTCGAAGAGGTCGAGAATCGGGAGTGGGTCTGTAACCGATCCGTCTGCCTCGGTGTCCTCGCCGATTTCCGCCAGTGGGGGCGGCACCGGGCCCTTGCCGAGCGGGCGAAGAATCGAGCGCGAAACCCCAAGGACATGCCCTACTGTTCACATCAGCTGCAGCCGCTGGTGCTCCCGCAACTGGGGCAAGCGTGACAGCTGCCAGCGCGGTTCATCTGTACACCGCACTGCATGCACATCGGAGCGTCACTCTGACGGACCTTTGGGATACCGGCCGACGGCGTGTTGTCACTCTTGGGAGCGATTGGTGCGAGGCCGAGTTCGATCGATGTGGCGAGGTCTCCGGCTGACGGAATGCTCTTCGGGTCCGCTGCGACATCGCTGCCGGTGCGGGTCTCGATCGCGCTTTCGTAGACACCGGGCAGCGTCGGCTGCAGCCGCTCGTCGATCGAGAAGATCGACAGCTCGGCCCGCTCGTCGTAGCTGAGATATTCCAAACCAAGGCGGCGGAACAGGTAATCCATGATCGACGAGGCGAAGCGGATGTCCGGGTCATCGGTCATGCCGGCTGGCTCGAAGCGCATGTTCGTGAACGCCTCGACGAATGCTCGCAACGGAACGCCGTACTGCAACCCATAGCTGATGCTCTTCGCGAACGCGTCCATGATGCCGCTGAGGGTGGAGCCCTGCTTGGACACTGTCAGGAAGATCTCGCCCGGCTGGCCGTTCGGATACTCACCGATCGTCGCGAAACCCTTGCAGTCGGCGACGCGGAACTCGAAGGTGCGACCCCGCCGGCTGCGTGGCAGCTTCTGACGAACGGGATGGTGGACGATCTTCTCGACGATCTTCTCGACCGTCTTGGTGGCGACGTCGGGCTGGTTCGTCGCGGCGACGAGGCGACCATGAGCGTCGACCGATGCGTCGCCCTTCTTCGCCGTTGACAGCGGCTGGGCGACCTTGCAATTGTCGCGGTAGATGGCAACGGCCTTGAGACCGAGTTCCCACGACAGCAGATGCAGCGCCTCGATGTCTTCGATGGTTGCGTCTTGGGGCATGTTGACCGTCTTGGAGATTGCCCCGGACAAGAACGGCTGGGTCGCCCCCATCATTCGCACGTGACCCTCGTAGTGGATCGTGTTGTCACCCATGCTGCAGGCGAAAACCGCGACGTGCTCGGCGGCGAGGTGCGGCGCGCCGAGAATGCTTTTTTCAACGCTGATGTACTGGGCGATGTCATCGATCTGCTGGGGTGTGTAGCCCAGCTTGCGCAGTGCACGCGGGATCGTCTGGTTGATGATGCTCATGTTGCCGCCACCGACCAGCTTCTTCATCTTGACCAAGCCGAGGTCCGGCTCGATACCGGTGGTGTCACAGTCCATCATCAAGCCGATCGTGCCGGTCGGTGCGAGTACCGAGGCTTGGCTATTCCGAACGCCGTACTCTTCACCGTCGACAACGGCTGTCTCCCAGGCCTGCTGACCAGCGAACATCAACTCGTTCGGAACGGCGTCGGACCCATCGATTTCGTAGCTGGCGTCGCGATGCATCCGCAGCACATTGAGCATGTAGCTCTCGTTCTCAGCGAAACCCGAGAACGGCCCCATCCGACTTGCGGTGCGGGCGCTGGTTGCGTAGGCGTGACCGGTCATCAACGACGTGAGTGCCGCTGCCCACGCCCGGCCCTCTGGAGAGTCGTAGGCCAGGCCGAGAGCCATCAACAACGCACCGAGGTTGGCGTAGCCGAGTCCGAGTTGACGGAACTGACGGCTCGTCTCGCCGATCGCCGCCGTTGGGTAGTCGGCGCGTCCGACGAGGATCTCTTGGGCGGTGAAAACTGCTTCGATCGTCGCCTTGTACGCATCGATGTCGAAGGTGCCTTCTTCGTCGAGGTACTTGAGCAGGTTGATGCTGGCCAAGTTGCAGGCCGAGTCATCGAGGTGCATGTATTCGCTGCACGGATTGGAGCCGTTGATTCGGCCGGTCGCATGCGCGGTGTGCCACTTGTTGATCGTGGTGTCGAATTGCAGACCTGGATCCGCACACTCCCACGATGCCGTTGCGATCTGACGCCACAGGTCGCGAGCCTTCAGCGTCTTGATCACTCTGCCGTCGAGGACTGCGACGAGATTCCAGTCGGCGTCGTCGACGACGGCCTGCATGAAATCGTCGGTGAGCCGTACCGAGTTGTTCGCGTTCTGGTACTGGATGCTGAACGAGTCCTTACCATCCAAGTCCATGTCGAAGCCGGCGTCGCGCAGGACCCGGGCCTTGTTCTCCTCTTTGCTCTTGCACCAGATGAACTCTTCGACGTCGGGGTGATCCGCGTTCAAGATGACCATCTTGGCGGCGCGTCGTGTCTTGCCGCCGCTCTTGATCGTTCCCGCCGATGCGTCG
>JANOQU010000097.1:0-2729 GCA_031422355.1 Actinomycetes bacterium | reverse complement strand
ACCCAATCGGCCCGGGGACGAATCCGATTCGACGACGGCGGCCATGCCGGGTGAGGTCGAGCCGGGTGCGGAGGTCGAGTGGGTCATGGGCGATCGCTCGACCCGAGGTGGGGGAGTTGGTGGCAAAGTTAACACGGGGTGGCGTCGGCATCGGGTCCATCGACAGAGTGATCAAGGGTGCTGCGGGCTGGGCTGACAGCTAGCGTGCCAAGTCGTGCAAACGGTCGTCGTCGTGCCCACCTACCAGGAGGCGGAGAACATCCTTCGGTTCCTGGCCGAGGTGCGGTCGGCGATTCCGTCAGCCAACATCCTGGTCGTCGACGACAACAGCCCCGACGGGACCGGAGACATGGCCGAGGCGGTTGCGGCCGAGTTGGGTCAGATCGTTGTCCTGCACCGTTCCGACAAGAAGGGTCTTGGTAGCGCGTACCGACACGGGTTCTCGGAAGTGCTTGGTGGCCGGGTCTTCGATGGGGTTTGCGATGTCGTGGTCTCGATGGATTGTGATTTCTCCCACGATCCAGCAGCCATTCCGGCACTCGTCGCCCTCGCCGAAGGCGGCGCCGATGCAGTCGTCGGCTCGCGATATGTTCCGGGCGGCAGCACCGTCAACTGGCCGGTCCACCGCCGATTGTTGTCCAGATGGGGCAATCGCTATTGGCGCGTTGTGCTGGGCTTGCACATCCGCGATTGCACATCTGGGTTTCGTGCATACCGGGCCACGGCTCTGCGGGCGATCGATCCGACCTCGACGGGTGCCGAGGGATATGCGTTCCTGACTGAACTGATCCGGCGCCTCGACCGCGGCGGGTACACGGTCGTCGAACATCCGATCACGTTCGTCGATCGTGAATTCGGCACGTCCAAGATGTCGGCCACGATCATTGTCGAGTCGATGCTGCTGGTGACTCGGTGGGGCATTGCTGATACGTGGGCCAAACTTCGCGGCCGCGAACCAAAGCCTCACTGAACGCACGCGGACAGCTTTGCCGCCTCCAAAGCTTCTACGGGATTGCACCGTAGACGCCGTAGAGGCCAGTCAGTGTGACGAGACCGGCAGCGCCAAGGCCGAGCACGACTGTCCACAATTCGTGCGCCGACGACCGGTGGTCGTCCTCGTGTTTGACCTCGATGTCACGGATCCACGCTGCTGCCGAGATCAGCAGGGGGAAGGCGGTGTACAGAAACCGCGGCCGAGCCGTAACGGTGCTGGGGGCAAGCATCAAGATCAGCACGACGGCGCAGTACGTGACGATCGGCCACGGAAGTCGCTTCCTATACCCTGCATAGAGCAGGGCCAACATCGTCAAGAACGAGACGCCCGTGATGATGTCGGTCGGCGATGACAGTGGCCTCGTGAACGCCTCGACAGTGTTCCGGATGGCGGTCAGGCCAAAACTCGTTCCCTCGTCCCACGCTTCGCCCTGCGTCCGAAACCATGCCAAGTCCTCGCCGGTTCGGTCGTAGAGAAACAGGTGGAACCAGACAAATCCGATTGGCGCGAGCAAAACGGCGCTGAGCGAGCGCCATTCTCGATCCTGTTTGATCGCGATCAAGGCAGCCACACCACAGGCCGCAATCAACGCGATCCCGTTCGGTCTCGTTGCAGCGCCGATCGAGGCAAGAACTCCGGCGGCGAGCCAGTGGTGACGATGCAGGCAGAGCAAGCAGCCTGCAGCGAGCACGAGCAGCGTTGCTTCGCTGTAGGTGAACGACAGCACGAAGCTGCCCGGGAACAGTGCCATCAGCAGCATTGCCCGGTAGGCCACCTGCTCGTCGAACAATTCTTTGGCCAACCGGCCAACGAGATATACGGCTATTGCGCCGAAGATGAAGTTGAGCAGAATTCCGGCGAACACGTCTCCGCCGGGCAGAATCCGGTCGAAGATCCGTACGAGATCTGGGTACACCGGAAAGAACGCCGTTCTGGCCTGGTAGTCGTCCCATGTGACATTGGGCGGAATGCGAGACGGATAGCTGTCGCGAATCAGCGCGAAGTACCACTTTCCGTCCCACGATGTCAGGACGTCGGTGATCTTGTCGATCGCGTTCGTTGGGCGGGCGATTCCGTCCTCTCGGTCAGCGACCACTCGCTAAGCAGCGACGACGGCTGCGCCGGCCATGACACACAGTCGCGAGAGCAGGTACGCAACGCCCGCCCGTTTGACCAGCCGATGCCATTCCGGGTCGCGATCTCGACCCGACCCCAGCAGCCGCTTGCCGATCGACCACTGTGGTGACTCGCTCGCAGAACCGTCGCCAGGATGAGCGGCCTGGCCGGTCAAGTCATCGGTGAAATCGTCAGAGAGTGTTTCGGCCATGGTGGGTGCGGCTTCCCCGAGGAGAATCGGAGTTCAAGCCGAAGGCGACGCTAACACGCGACTTCAGACGGGCATCGGCATCTGACGCGCTGCTGGTTTGATCCGGTCAAAAGCGATGGGTCGGCAGGATTCGCTGGCGGGGTCCGAACTTTGGTGCCGAATGACCGTCGAGTCCGAGCAGTCGGATCACCCGTCCGCGCTGGCCTTCGTATGGTGCGAGCAGTTCGAGCATTCGAGTGTCTGTCCCTCGAGGCTCGCCAGCCAGAACCCACGTCACAGTGTTCGGAATGTGGTAATCGCCAACGGCTACCGAGTCAGGGTCGCCAAGGGCGGGGCCGATCACCGACCCAACGGTCCACACACCGATACCGGGCAGCAACCGCAATTTTGCGGCCGCGTCGGCAGGAC
>JANOQU010000096.1:0-4098 GCA_031422355.1 Actinomycetes bacterium | reverse complement strand
CTCCACCCCCGTGCGCACGCGCGGGTACGGGATCCATGCCGGCTGGGGTCCGAGCGGATGGTTCACCGATCCTGCGCTCGCCGGCGGCGGGGCGCTCATCGACATGGGGATCCACGCTATCGACACGGCGCGGTTCGTACTCGGCGACCCAGTTCCGGTTCGGGTGGTCGCGTCCGTCGGCACAGACCACGGCGAGTATTCGGTCGATGACGATGCCGTCGTGCTGATCGAGTGGCTTATGGCCGATAACACGATCGTCCGCAGCGTGGTCGAGTGCGGATGGTGGCAACCCCGTCTCGATGGCGTGGAAGCCGACACCGAGGTATACGGGACTGCGGGCCACGACCGGATCTGGCCCCAGTTCACACCGGCCACGCCCGCCGCGGACGACTACATCCACTGCACGCTGCCGATGTACGCCGCGCAGATGGCCGACTTCACTCGATGCTGTGCGACGGGCGAGCGGCCCCTTGCCGACGCCGACGTGGGTCGCACGGCATTGCAGGTCGTCGAACTCGCCTACCGCTCTGGCCGTGCCTAGCTTCTGCCGACGGTGTGATCGGCCCGGACGCGGCATTCGCTAGCACCAGGAGCTCTTTGATCGTGACCTCTTCGAAGACGATGCCGGGGATGTCTTCGGGTCGGAAGACTTGCCCCACCTTGGGGTCGCCGGCCATGATCATCGCGGGGGGACCATCACGCCCGGCCAACCACGTTCCCTCCGAGACCGTGATGGTTCCATCCTCGTAGTCGTAGACGTCCTCGCCCAGATACCACACCGAACCGTCGTCGGCTTGGGCGTAGCGGTCGATTGCGACCTCGGTGATCCGACCATCAAGATACGCGGTGTACTGGGACAACAGTACCTCGACCCGTTCGCCGTCGATGATGACGACGCCGGTGTCGGGGAGCAGCGTGGTCTCAGACCGGAAGGGCAGATCGTCGACCACGCCGAGCAACACGGCAGAGCTCAGCACGCTGATCGGGAACAACGGATTGGTGATCTTGGTCGGGTTGGAGAACGTCGGTGGATCGATGTCGATCCGGTCGCTTACGGGTGCGCAGCCGGTCCCGTCGTAGGTGCCACATTCGGGCTCGGCCCGGAACTCGGGTTGACCGAAATCTGTCTGACCATTCGAGGGTGCCGTCGAGATCGACGCTGATGTTGTTGCTGATGACGCCGGGCGGCGATCGCTCGTGGCGCTGGTTGACGATCCGTCCTCGCATCCGGCGACGGCCGCGATCATGGTGAGCGCTATGAGAACCGCTGGAGAATTCTTCTTGTACCGATCCATGACTTTGCTCCTCTTGTTGAATGACTTGGAGCGACCGTACGAAGGCAATCTGAGGCGTAGATGAGAACGTGCTCACGCCAGAAGAATTATGGGAGCGGCGCAAGCGGCAGGATGACGCGCACCGTCGCGCCCATCCCGTGCTCCTTGCCGCGTTCGGTGATCGAGGCGTGACCGCCGTGCGCTTGGGCCAGGGCGCGCACGATGGCCAGGCCGAGTCCGGCACCGGCCCGGGTCCGCGCGTGGTCGCCGCGGGCGAAGCGGTCGAAGGCGTGGTCAGCGAGGTCGGCAGCGAACCCGGGCCCTTGGTCGGACACGTCAATTGCAACCGCATTGTCAATGAGGGAACTGTGGAGGGTTATGGTGCCAGCGCCGTGTCTCAGCGAGTTGTCGACGAGATTCCCTAGGGCCTGGCGGAGCCGAGCGCGATCGCCGAGCACGTTGTGGTCACCTTCGACATCGACGACGATGTGGCGGCCGTGCGAGACGGCGCGGTCGATGAACCGGTCTCGAACGCCGTCGAGCACCATTCTCACCGGTAGGGGTTCGAGGAGCAGTGCCAGCGCACCTTCGTCGGTACGGGCTACGACCAGCAGGTCTTCTGCGAGCTGGCCGAGGCTGTCGCATTCCTCAATGGCGGCCTTGATGGCTTCGCCGACTTCCGGCCCGAAGTCTCCGGTGCGGAGCGCGCCTTCGAGCTCAGTCTTGGCGACGGCGATCGGCGTGCGCAGCTCGTGGCTAGCATCCGACACGAAGCTTCGCTCGCGTTCGAAGGAACGCTCGAGCCTGTCGAGCATGTCGTTGAGCGTCAGGCCGAGCCGGTGGATCTCGTCGTGCGCAGGCGGTATTGGTAGGCGCTGGCCCGTGCGTCGAGCCGAGATGTCGCCCGCAGTGCGTCGCATCTCCTCCACTGGTCGCAACCCGAGACGAGCGAGCCAGAAGCCCATCATCGACGCAACCAGGACCGCTATAGGTCCACCGATCGCGAAGGAGTTCCTCAGGTCGCGAAGTGCCTCGTCGCGGTTCCCCAGCGATTGACCGACCACGACCACGACGCTGTCGTCGGGCCTCATCGCTTGTGCCAGGATTCGGGCGCGGCCATCGACACCGGGCAGGGACCGCTCCACCCACACATCGTGAGCGTGTGCATTGTCGAGCTCACGAGCCGACAGGGCCGCCAAGCGCGCCGTGCCTGCGTACGCGATGAGGCGACCGTTGAGATCGAGAACCTGGACGAAGCTCTCTTCTGTGTCCTCGAGCGGTGTCGTTGCGACCGCTGCGGGACTGCTCAGTCGAACGATGGCGGCCGCAGCGCCGGCACGTGCCCGAAGTTCTGCGTCGATGGCGTCGTTGAGATCGGCCCGAAGTCGGACGTACACGAACAGCCCTGCGCCAACCAGGACCAAGACCGTCGCAGCAGCGAACGCGGCAGTGAGCCGGAAACGGATCGGTAGGCGGCTCAGCATGTGCCGCCCTCGCGCAACCGGTAGCCGACGCCGCGAACCGTCTCCAGGGTCTCGATGCCGAACGGCCGGTCGATTTTCTCCCGTAGGTAGCGCACATACACCTCGACCACGTTGGACCGGTGTTCGTACCCGAAGTCCCACCCAGCGTCCAGCAGTTGCAGTTGGGACAAGACCTGGCCGGCGTGGCGCATGAAAACGTCCAACAGCGCAAACTCCTTCGCAGACAGGTCGATGTCGGCGTCACCTCGCCACACCTGCCGGGTGGCGGGGTCCATCCGCAACGACCCCACCCTGATGATTGTGGGACGCTCCACTCCTTCCCTTCGGCTGAGCGCGCGAATGCGAGCGAGCAGTTCTTCGAGCGAGAACGGCTTGGTCAGGTAGTCGTCGGCGCCTGCATCGAGACCCCGAACCCTGTCGCTGACCGCGTCGCGCGCCGTCACCATGATGATCGGGGTCCACACGCCCGCCCGGCGCAACTGGACGCACGTGTCGAACCCGTCAACGTCGGCCAGCATCACATCCAGGACGATGGCGTCATACGCGGTCGCCACCGCCATCCACTGCGCGTCGTTGCCGCTGGCCGTGACGTCGGCAAGCACCCCAGCTCCACGCAACGCCCGCCGGATCGCGGCCGCCATCCGAATGTCATCCTCCACGACTAGCACGCGCACAGAACCAGCATGCCCGACGCAGATGAGACCAGCCTGAGAAACACGGCGCGGTCAGTCAGCTGAGCGTCAGGTGCTTTCAGCGTTGCGTCAGCTCCGCGAGCGCAGCATCGGGTGAGAAGACCGCATGCGCGGTCCCCAAGGAGCAGCGATCATGACCACCAGTACACAATCTCGAGCGAAGAACAGTCTGCCTCGCCGGCCGCTGAAGCTGGTCGGCGTCGCGCTGATCGGCGTCGTCCTTGTCGGCGCGTGCGGCGACGGTAGCTTGTCGGGTACCTCGACAAACCCTTCGCCAACGGCCGTGGCTCCAACGTCTGCCACGAATACAGCGTCGACGACAGCACCGGCGAGTGAGCCAGCATCGACGGAGCCCGCCACGAGCACGTCGACGCAGGACACGACGCTGGTGACGGCACCGGACAGTGAGCGGGTCGATCTTGCCGAGCCCACATTTTCCAATCCGACCGCCGTCACCAACCCGCTGTTTCCCATAGCCGAGTTGGAGCAGGTCATCCAGCTCGGTGAGGAGGCCGGCGCCAGTTTGCGTTTCGAGGTGACGCTGCTCGCCGACACAAGGATGATCGAGTGGAACGGCCAGCAGATTGAGACGCTCGTGTCGCAGTTCGTTGCATACGAGGACGGCGACTTCGAGCACCCGTCCGTCCT
>JANOQU010000095.1:0-6469 GCA_031422355.1 Actinomycetes bacterium | reverse complement strand
GACGGATTCGCACTTGGAGATGATGTAGTTCTCGAGTGCGTTCGGCCCGAACGTTCCCAGTGCTGCCGCCGCTTGGCGCAGGATCGCGAGTTCGCTGGCGGCGAGTTTGCTCACGGTCGACGCCGCGCCGACCAACGGTCGGGCTGAGTTGAGCTCGCTGGTCAAGATCTCGACCCGGCCGGCTTCGTCGAACCCAAGGTAGTCGTTGCAGACGCCACCGGTCCGCAACAACTCTGCCACCACCACTTCATGGACTGCGGAGTTCTGGCGCAGATCGAGCGTCGCGAGATGGAACCCGAACGCTTCGACGGCGCCACGCAAGGTCGCCAAGCGCCCGTCGGCAATCGCGCCGGCGCCGTGTTCGCGCAGACCGCCATCGATCACATCGAGATCGGCGAGCAGTTCGGTCGGACTGACGTACGGGTCTCTCGTGCCGATCGGCGCGCGGCCCGGCACCCGCCCGATCAGGTTGATCGAGGTCGCTGCCAGGCGGGCATGGATTCCCCGAACCGCCTGCCGGTAGAACTCGTCCAACCGGTACGGGGAATCATCGCCCGCACTTGCGGCCAACCGCATCACGCCTTCGTTGGCGGTGACGAGTCGTGACGACATCGACAGTTCCTCTGCGAGGTGCCAGAGCTGATCGAGATGATGACCGAGAACGAGTGCCCCCTGCTGCTGAAAGGTGTCGACCAACACCTCGGCCGTCACGAACGGGTTGCCGTCGCGGTCGCCCCCGATCCACGAACCGATCCGCAGCATCGGCCGCTCACGATCCGGCCGTTCACCGAATGCAGTGGTGACGGCTGCATTCAGGCGTGGCACCTGGGAGAGCAGGGAGAGTTCGAAGTAGCGCATTGCATCGTTGACTTCGTCGCGAAGGCGCAACTTGGTCAGGCGGAGCATCGCTGTTTCCCAAAGCGTGACGATCTCGCGCCACAGTTCGTCGCGCCATTCGGCTTCCTCGACGTGATTCATGTCCAGCCGGTCACGCTGCTCCATCAGCAGTGCAACGGCGGTCTGGATCGATTGGATCGTCTTGCGGCGGATCTCGGTGGGATGCGCCGTCAGGACAGGGATGACCTCGCTCGCTGAAACGGCCGCCCGAACCAGCTCGTCATCGAGCCCGGCTGCGGCAACGGTCGGGATCGTGTTCGCCAACGTGCCGGCTGGTGCTGCTGCCCCGCTGCGCACAAGCGCCCGTCGGCGGCGGGCGTGGTCGGTGTCCTCGGCAATGTTGGCCAGCATCGCGAAGTAGCTGAAAGCCCGGATCACGTGCAGTGCGTCGGCGATCGGCAACGGATCGAGCAACTCTGTCAGCCGGGCCGAATCTGCCGTACGGTCGACCGCGACACGGCGGATGAACTCGACCAGTTCGAGTGTGCTCTGCCCGGCCTGATCAGCGATGACGTCGCCGAGCATCTTGCCCAGCAGGCGAATGTCGTCGTTGAGCGGCTGCGGGCTGGCCATCCGCACAGGATAGGTGCGAGCGCTGGCTGGCGGCCCCGAACATGACCTGTCACGCGGCGTTCACACGGTTGCGCTTTCATCTCGGGCTGAACTTTGACAAAATGTAAAGCGTGACCGATCTCGCTGAACCCACCGATGTGTCGACGGCGACCGTGGAGTTCACCGTCAACGGAACACCGGTCAGTGTTCGAGGCAACCACCCGCACCTGCTGTCGGCGTTACGTGACGAACTGGACATCACGTCGGCGAAGGATGGATGCTCGCCGAGTGGTCAGTGCGGCTGCTGCACCGTGATGATCGACGGTAAGGCGATCGTCAGTTGCCAACAGCCGTTGACGAAGGTTTCGGGCAAGTCGGTGTTGACCCTTGAAGGCGTCGATGCAGACGAGCGCGAGCGGTTCGCCAATGCGTTTGCCGCCTGCGGTGGTCTGCAGTGCGGGTTCTGTATCCCGGGCATCGTGATGCGGGCCAAAGCTCAGATCGACAAGAAGGGGGCTGACCTCAAGCGCGATGACATGGCCCGCCACCTCGGCGCACACCTCTGTCGATGCACCGGTTACGTCAAGATCCTGGAAGCAATCGAAGCGGTCGCAGTCGGCAAGACGTTCGAACCGCAACTATCTGGCATCGTCGGCGGGGCCGGGGCGAAGTACGAAGCAGCGGAACTGACCCTTGGCGACCGCGGCTATGTCGACGACATCCGAGTGCCCGGGATGCTGCATGCAGCGTTGCACCTCGCCGACCACACCAGGGCCGATGTCCTCGGCATCGATACGTCCGTCGCGCTCGCAGCGGACGGGGTTAGCGCCGTCTTCACGGCGGCCGATATCCCCGGCGAACTGATGGTCGGCATCATCTACAAGGACTGGCCGATCATGATTCCGGTCGGTGGCCGAACCAGCTATGCGGGTGATGTTCTGGCGATCGTGGTCGCCGAAACCCGCGAGCAGGCTCGGTCCGCGGCGAAGTTGGTCGACGTCTCCTACAACGTGCTGACGCCGTTCACGGACCCCATCGTTGCCCTCGCTGAGGATGCCGAGATCGCGGTCTGGGGCACGAAGAGCAACGTGCTCAGTGTCAGTGAATACTCCCGCGGCGACGTGGACGCGGTGTTGGCCGCCAGCGCGTTCACCGTTCATGACACGTTCACGACGCAGCGTATCGAGCACGCATTCCTGGAGCCCGAGAGCACGCTGGCCGTACCGAACGCCGATGGGACGCTGCAGGTCTACAGCGGCGGGCAGGGCGTGTGGGACGACCGCAACGACATCGCCCGGATGCTTGCGATCGACAACGATCAGGTCATCGTCACGCTCGTGTCCAATGGCGGTGCGTTCGGCGGTAAGGAAGACATGTGTAACCAGGCCCATACGGCTTTGGCCGCATGGTGGTTGAAGAAGCCGGTGAAGTGCACGATCAGCCGGGAGGAAAGTCTGCGGATGCACGCGAAGCGGCATCCGATCACTCTCGAGTACTGGGCCGGCTGCGATGTCGACGGCAAGCTCACCGGCGTTCGGGTGCGCGCCATCGGTGACTCCGGCGCCTACGCGAGCGTCGGGATGAAGGTGCTGGAACGAGCAGCCGGACATGCGAGCGGGCCGTATCACGTGCCGACCATCGACGTGCATGCCGTTGCCGTCCGGACCAACAACCCGATCTGTGGCGCGTTCCGTGGCTTCGGTGCGAACCAGGCCCAGTTCGGTATGGAGGGTGTCCTCGACCGCCTTGCCGAGCACGTCGGGATCAGCGGTTGGGAGATCCGCAAGCGCAATGTCATCCACCCCGGGGAGGTGTGGGGACCTGGCCAGATCATGGACGATGGATGCGCCGGCGCGGAGGCATGCCTCGATGCGATCAAGCCTGCCTACGACGAAGCCCGCGCCAGCGGGATGGCGGTTGGGCTCGGGCTGGGTCTCAAGAACAGTGGCCTCGGCAACGGGTTCCGTGAGATCAGTCGGGCCGTCGTCCACTTCCTCGCTGCTCCCGACGCCGATGGACGCGACGTCGAAGTTCGACATGGATGGACCGAGATGGGCCAGGGTGTCCACACCGTTGCGCTGCAGGTCGCCGCGCAGGAGCTCGGAATCGACCCGAATCGGATCAAGGTGATCGTCGACACCACGCGCGAACTCGGTTTCGGTCAGACGACTGGCTCGCGGGGAACGTTGATGGCCGCTGGATCGGTCCAACAGGCGTGCGCGGCGGCGCTCGCCGGCGGATGCGCGATCGGGGTCGACTTCGAGGGCGAACACCTCGTCGACTGGACCCAGAAGATCGGCGATCCCGACCATCCGTCGCCCCTGATCCACGCCGCGTTCGGGTACGCCGCACAGATGGCGGTGATCGATCGGGCAACCGGCAAGGTGGACCGGATGGTTGCGGTCCACGACGTCGGCAAGGCGGTCAATCCGCTGCTGTGCGAGGGCCAGATCGAAGGCAGCCTGCATATGGGCCTCGGGTACGCGCTGACCGAGCAGTTCCCGCATGACCCACTGACCGGCTTTCCGACCAACACGACGCTTCGTTCGTTGGGGATCCTGCGCGCCAAGGACGTGCCGCGAATGGAGGTGTCGCTGGTCGAAGTGCCCCAGCCGCGTTCACCGTTCGGCATCAAGGGCGTCGGCGAGATCGGTCTCGTCCCCACCGCTCCTGCGGTCGCAGCGGCCCTGCACGACCTCGACGGAATCTGGCGCAACACATTGCCGATGCGCCCGAAAGTCTCCGACAGCGACGACTGACGCCTGATTGACGGTCTGCGAGACTGGGTCCGATGAGCGACGAGTTCCCTCCGCCGGCGCAACGCGCCGAGGACGAGTTGGTCCCGGCTGAGCCAGACGAGAGTGGCTACGGCTACTACGAGGTCGAGGAGTACAGCGGCGACCCCGCCGCCCGCCCCGTTGATCCGGATCCGATAGCACCTGAGCCGGTTGCGCCGTTCGCCTCGCCGCAGTCCGTCGCACCCTCGCCCCCGACGCGACCCTTCGCACCGCCGATGATCGGGCTTGAGAAGGCCGCCCACGAGGCGCCCGAAATCGTTGCGCACTCAGCGACCCACGATGACGATGTGGATGGGGAAGCCTGGCCGGAAGGGCGGTCGGGCAGGGTGCCCTTCGGCGACCGCAACTGGCGGCTGCCGCTGATCGCGTTTCTCGGTGTCGCCATTGTCGTGCTCGGTGCGACGATTCTGCTGCTGCCAGACGGCGGAATCGAACAGCGCAATGTCTCGGAGTTCGCTGAAATCCGGTCCAAGCCGGTGAAGCAGTGGGACGAAGATCTCGACGGCTTTGCATCAGCTGCAACAGCGGATGAGACATCGATGTACATCGTCGTTGCCAAGCCAACGGCGATCGAACTGGTCTCGTTCGATCTGAACACCGGCGACGAACGATGGTCGACCGATCTGGGTCCGGGTGACTCAACGGGTACGGGTCGTGTCGCGATCGTCGAAGAAGGACTTGTGGTGGTCTTCAACCCGGCAGCCGGCGCAAACGGGTCGGTGGTGAGCGTGGATCCGGAGACAGGCACTATCCGTTGGCAGGGACCGGCGGGACATCCGCTGTCGACGGTGGTCACTGGGTCTGTGGTCGCCGGGCCGAGCGCGAGTGCGTTCGAACTGACGGCGCTCGACGACTCGAAGAAGCGACTCGGAGCGACCATTCGGGCCAATGCATTTTTCGTCGGCGATCGAGATGAGGATGGCGACGTCGGTGTCATCTACGTCGACAATGGCGGAGTCTTGACGGCCGTCGATGCGACGACCTTGGAGTCGGTGCCTGACTTCCAAGTCGCTCACTCCACTCCGATCGTTGCCCCAGTTGCCGTTGATGGTGGACTCGTGTTCGGGCAGGACAACGAAATCGTCCGAGTGACCGACGATGGGACGAAGTCGTACTCGTTCGACCCCGAGATCGGCAGGATCGAGACGTTGGTGCCGATGTCCGGCGATCAGGTCGCTGTCAGCGGTTCCTCTGGTACGCGAGTCGTCTCCCTCGACGACGACAAGGCGGAGTTCGGCAGCAATGTACGGCTGGGCTCCGCATTGGTCCGAGTTGTCGAGACCGACGGCGAAGAGTTCGTGGCCGTGTTCGACCGCTCGACGGCGACCTCGGACAGCGGCGTGCTGTCGCTTTTGCGTCGAGTCGACGACTCGTTCGAGACAGTCAGCGAGCTGGACACCGTCAGCCCGGACGTCGCCCCGGAGCTGACGGTCGCTGGTGCAACCGGCTACATCACGTCGTCGGGGGCTTCGCCGCTGTTCGTTGCGTTCGACCTGATCACGGGCGAACGTCTGTGGGGTTTGGCCATGCTCTCCGGCGATGTCGCCACGTTGACGTCGGACGGCGTGCTGGTCCTCGCGCGCGAAGACGACGAATCGGTGGTCACCTACCACGCCCCTCCCGGCTGATCCCGCCGACCCGCCGCCATCGCCATCGCCATCGCCGAAGTTTTCTGGCACGAAACACGCCCTCGGTGCCGATGTGTGTCAAGGGGTGGCACAACGCGGGAACAAGGGCGTGAATCGTGTCATCCTGCAAGCGCGGCCGGGCGGGCCCGGGCGGGCCGGGCGGGATCAGCCGGTCGTGAACGTTGATCGGTAGGTGAACGTGCCGCCCCCGGCGAGGACGACAATCGCTGTCACGGTGTGCGAGCCGGGTCTGAGCAACGACGTGTTGAGCAGGGTCGCGCCCGAGATGGAACCACCGAGTAGGTCGTATGGTGCAGCTAGATCCAGCCAGCGCAACTGGCCGTCGAGCAGTAGCGCGACCGTGAGCACGTGAGTGATCGCTGCGGTCGGCCCGAGGAAGATCGCGACTCTGCCGTGGATGGTCGCGCCCTGCAACGGTGTCGCGGAACTGCGGTTGGCGCTCGTGGACACCATCAGCGTTCGGGCGCCGGATCCACTGACGTCGAAGGCTGCGGTGATGACATCCGAGGAACCACCTGCAAAACGAACAGTTGCGGTGATCGTGTGCCGCCCTGCACTCAACAAGCCGGCATC
>JANOQU010000094.1:0-3647 GCA_031422355.1 Actinomycetes bacterium | reverse complement strand
GCACGCATCCGCCCTCGCCCATGGTGATGTGGTGGGCTGGGTAGAAGCTGGTAGTTGAGATGTCGCCGAACGAACCAACGGCCTTGCCGTTGTAGGTCGCACCGACCGCGTCGCACGTGTCCTCGACGACCCACAAGTCATGCTCGGCAGCAAGCGCCATCACTCCGTCGAGGTCGAATGGGTTACCGAGCGTGTGGGCCATCACGATGGCCCGCGTCTTGGGACCGACCGCTTCGCGCAGCCGGTCCATATCGGCGTCGTAGGTGCCGAGTTCGGCATCGACGAAGACCGGGACGAGACGGTTCTGCAACAACGGGTTGACTGTCGTCGGGAAACCGGCAGCAACCGTGAGGACTTCGTCGCCCTCTTTCAAGCGGCGCTTGCCGAGCTTGGGCGAAGTCAGCGCCGTGACCGCAAGCAGGTTCGCCGACGAGCCCGAGTTACACAGCACGGCGTGACGAGTGCCCATCACCCTGGCGAAGTCCTTCTCGAACTGCTCGGCGAAACGGCCGGTGGTCAACCAGAAATCCAGCGACGAATCGACGAGATGCTCCAGTTCGTCGCCGTCGAACACCTTGCCGCTGACGGGCACCTGGGAGATGCCGCCGAGGAACGGCTTCGGTGGAAACGCAACGGCGTGGTACTCGCGGGTGAGACGGAGGATCTCGTTGCGGAGGTCAGCGGCGGTCGCGGTCATTTGCCAGATCCCAACAGGTCCGTGTACCACTCGAATGTGGTCGCGAGACCCTCGGCCAGCTTGAACCGCGGCGTCCAGTTCAACTCGCGGCGAGCGATCGACGCGTCGAGATACTGATCTTTGATCTCACCGACTGCTTTGCCGAGGATGTTTGGCTGCAGATCGGGAACACCGGCTGCGACGCAGCACGCTCGGTAGATGTCCATCACCGACAGCGGCGACTCGTCGCTGAAGTTGAAGCCTTGGCCAGCGTGGCTCTTGGCGGCGTCGCTCAGGCACAGGTATGCGTTGACCACATCGTCGACATGCAGGTAGTCACGCAGGAACGTTCCGTCGCTGCGCAGAACTGGCTGCTGGCCGAACAGGATCGAGCGGAACGTTCCCGGCACGATGCGACTCCAGTTGAGATCGCCAGGGCCGTAGATGTTGCCGCACCGGGCGATGACGGCCGGAACGCCGTAGGTCAATGCGTAGGAACGGGTGACCAGATCGGTCATCGATTTCGACACTTCGTACGGAGCCGTTCCCTGCAAGCGCATGTCCTCGGTGTAAGGCAACACTGCGCTCTCGCCGTAGGCCTTGTCGCTCGACGCAACCACGACCCGCTTGACCAGGTCCGGGTTCAGACGGGCGACATCCAGCACGTTCCAGGTGCCCTGCACGTTCGACTCCAGGGTGGCCCGGGGAGACCGATGCGCCGTGGAGACGATGGTCTGCGCGCCGAGGTGGATGACGGTGTCGACATCGTGGCCGACGATCGCCCGCTCGACGGCTGCGAAGTCTTCGAGGCGGCCGTTGACCACCGAGATCCGTTGGTACGTGCCGCTGCGGTACAACTCGCTCTGGGGATCCACGTCTGGGACCAGCGCGACCACTCGCGCCCCCTCGGCAAAAAGGCGCGCTGTCAGCGCAGAGCCGACCATTCCGGTTGCGCCGGTCACGAGGACGGCTCGGCCGGTCCAGACGCTCGACATCTCAGTCGTTGCCATTCGCTTACTCCCACACTTTCCAGGGAGCCTGACCGGCGTCCCACATTTGATTCAGCATCGTGAACTCGCGGAACGTGTCCATCGGCTGCCAGAAACCCTCGTGGCGATAGGCCATCAGTTGCCCGTCGTTAGCGAGTCGTTCGAGTGGAGCCTGCTCAAGGACACACTCGTCGTCGAGATATGAGAATACCTCTGGTTCAAAGACGAAGAACCCGGCATTGACATAGTCATCAGTGATCGGCTTCTCGCGAAAGCTCTCGACTGCGCCGTCTTCACCGATGTCCATAACACCAAAGCGAGACAACGGTCGGACTGTCGTGACCGTGGCCAAGCGGCCATGGCTTTCATGAAACGCCAGCAGTTCGCCGATATTCACGTCGGCAAGGCCATCGCCATAGGTGACCAGGCAACGCTCGCCGCTGACGTAGCGCTCGACACGCTTCACCCGACCACCGGTCATCGTTTCAGCGCCTGTCTCGGCGACCGTGATGGTCCAGTCCGATTCCGGGTGGGAGTCGTGGTACTCGACTGAGTCGCGCACCCCGAGATGAACCGTGAAGTCGTTCGTGCGAGCTTCGTAGTTCAAGAAGAAGTCGCGGATCACGTCGCCTCGATAACCAGCGCAGACGACGAAATCGGTAATTCCGCCATGGGCCAACGACTTCATGATGTGCCAGATCACCGGGCGACCACCGACATCGACCATCGGCTTCGGGCGGTACTCGGTCTCCTCGCGCATGCGGGTACCCAATCCTCCGGCGAGGATGACAGCTTTCACGTCGTTCGCTCCTTGATGCCGCCTGCCCGGTTCGCAGCGACGAGCAATGCTATCGACCGAGGCGTCGTTCGGCACGCCACCGGGTCGGCGTTACGCTCCAAATAGCTGTGATCAGGCCCTTGACTTGGTGAGCCAGCGAACTGTTGGTTCCAGCCGCCTGATCGGCAGCCGGGTGCCCCATCCGGAATACTGGCAAATGCAGTAGATCGCCCGCACACCATAGCGCCAACCGATCTTCTTGACTACTGCATATGTTCGTGCGGAGTACGATATGCCCACCTCGTACACCCTCCAGTGACCTCGAGCGATCTTGGCCGTCCTCTCGGGCTCGATGCCAAACCGGTCTTCTTCGAGTTCGAACGACTCCAGGACCTCGCTCCGACTGGCCTTGTAGCACGTCTCCATATCACTGACGTTCAAGTTCGTGAACATGTTCGAGAGCGTCGTGAGGAACTTGTTACCCACCGAGTGCCAGTAGTACAGAACGCGGTGGGCTTGCGTTGTCAGGAACCGCGAACCGAACACGACGTCAGCTTTGCCATCGAGCAGCGGTCCCATCATCTGGCTGTAGTCGGCGGGGTCGTATTCGAGATCCGCGTCCTGCACAATCACGAACGGCTGCGTCGCCTCGGCGAATCCGCGCCGAATCGCGGCGCCCTTACCTTGGTTCACGGTCTGGCGGAGCAGCTTGATCCGGGGGTCCGAAAGCGCCTCGATATGTTCGACTGTCAAGTCGCTCGACGCGTCGTCGATGATCAGCAGTTCTGCCGTGTATGGACTGGCCAGCACCAATCGGACGATCTCGCCGATCGTGTCCTGTTCGTTGTAGGCGGGCATGACGACGGAGAGTTGGCGGAGGTTGCGATCAGGTGATTCCGCCGTCGACATCGAAGAGACGATATCGATGAAGTCGTACCCGATCGGACATTTCGGGCGAACACCCTTTTCTGACGGCGTGGCTAGGGTGGCGGAGTCCATGGAAAAGCTTCGGAACCTTCTCCTCGGTTGGGTCGACACGTCGTCGCGTGGCGCGGCATTGGTCGTTGCTCGCCTACTCGGCTTCCTGGTCGCCAGCTTCTACATGGCGTTCCCGCAGTTGAATCGCTTCTCGACGCACATCCCCGGCGATCCTGGAGACGCGTTCCTCATCTTCACCCTGTTGCGCTGGGGAGCGAGCACGTCG
>JANOQU010000093.1:0-3500 GCA_031422355.1 Actinomycetes bacterium | reverse complement strand
CCGGGTGTTCGCGTTCGAATTGACCTCGGTGCTGCTCGTGATCGCGGTCGTCGGAACTGTGCTGCTCGCTCGTCGACCAAGCAAGCGCGGCGCAACCGACACATCCGTGGAGACCAACGACTCGTCGGCATCAACGGCAGGTGCGAAATGACTGCCGCGATCACTCCCACAACCACCTGGTATCTCCTGCTCGCCGCGCTCTTGTTCAGCATCGGCGTCGTCGGCGTGCTCGTCCGTCGGAATCCGTTGGTGATGTTCATGTGTGTGGAACTGATGCTGAATGCCATCAACCTCAGCTTCGTCGCGTTCGCCAAGGCACTCGGCGATATCGGCGGTCAAACGACGGTGTTCTTCGTGATGGTCGTCGCCGCCGCTGAAGTGGTGGTCGGACTCGGCATCATCGTGTCCATTCTTCGTAAGCGGCCCCAGGCCACTGCCGACGACCTCGCCGAGTTGAAGGGCTAGGCCGCAACCATGCTCGATATCGCCTGGCTCATCCCTGCCCTGCCACTGGCAGGGTTCATCCTGATTCTCATTCTCGGCCCTCGTCTCGGCGAGCCCAAATCCGGACTTCTCGCAACGGCGATGGTCGGCGGTGCATTCGTCGTCGCGGTCGGCGTGTTCTTGGACCTGCTGTCCAAGCCCAGCGAGGACCGGACCCATTTCGTGACGCTCTTCAGTTGGGTGCCTGGCATCGGCGTCGACCTGAAGTTCCAGATCGATCCGTTGTCGATCACGATGGTGTTGTTCATCACCGGGATCGGCTCGTTGATTCATCTGTACGCCATTGGCTACATGCACGGCGACCCGAAATTCAGCAAGTTCTTTCTCTATCTGAACCTGTTCGTACTCAGCATGTTGATGCTGGTGATGGGCGAGAACCTGCTCGTCACGTTCCTCGGCTGGGAAGGCGTCGGTACGTGCTCGTACTTCCTGATCAGCTTCTGGCAGACCCGCGAATCAGCCGCAACTGCTGGCAAGAAGGCATTCGTCACCAACCGCGTCGGCGACTTCGGAATGATGATTGCGATGTTCATCGCGTTCCAGTTCACCGGTTCGCTCAGCTACACCGAGATCAATCACGCGGCCGAGGGCAAGACGATCAGCCAGATCGTGGCGACGATGATCGTGCTGATGTTGTTCGTTGGTGCGTGCGGCAAGAGCGCTCAACTGCCGCTCTACATCTGGCTGCCCGACGCAATGGAAGGCCCGACTCCGGTCTCAGCGCTGATCCACGCGGCGACGATGGTCACCAGCGGAGTCTTCCTGCTGACTCGCTTCGCGCCGCTGATCGAGTACGCCGCGCCGTGGGTGTCCACGCTCATTGCAATCATCGGTGTCACCACGGCGCTGTTCGCAGCGACCGTCGCCGTTGCCCAGAACGACATCAAGAAAGTCCTCGCGTACTCGACGGTCAGCCAGCTCGGCTACATGTTCTTGGCGATTGGTTCGCACGCATACGTGGCCGCCATCTTCCACATGATCACCCACGCGTTCTTCAAGGCGCTGCTGTTCCTCGGCTCCGGCTCTGTCATCCATGGGATGCACGATCAGCAGGACATGCGCTACATGGGCGCGCTGCGCAAGATCATGCCGATCACTGCCGGCACGTTCATCGTTGGTTGGCTGGCAATCGCCGGCGTGCCGCCATTCTCGGGATTCTGGAGCAAGGACGAGATCCTGCTGTTTGCATTCGACAAGAGCCCGATCCTGTGGGCCGTTGGGCTACTCACCGCTCTGCTGACCGCGTACTACATGACGCGCCAGGTGATCATGGTCTTCTACGGCAAGGCTCGTTGGAACGACCACGCCGAAGAGCACGGCGCCCACGGCGACATCAAGCCCCACGAGAGTCCGGCGCTGATGGTCCTTCCGCTGGTCGTCCTCGCCGGTCTGGCCGCTGTTGGTGGCGTGCTCAACTTGCCGTTCAGCCACTCGACGGAGAAGCTCAAGACATGGTTGGAGCCCGTCGTCGAAGCTGGCGAACGTGAAATTTCCCACGGCACCCATGACATCAAATGGATCCTTGCCGGGATCGCGACGTTGGGTGCCCTCACCGGCATTGCGTTTGCGATCGCGGTCTATTCGAAGAAGAAGTTCAAGGCGGTCGAACCCACCATCATGGCCAATGGCTGGTACTACGACAGGGCAGTGTCGAACTTCATGGGCGGGCCTGGTCGGGACTCGTTCGAGGCGGTTGCCTGGTACGACTCGAGCGTGGTCGATGGCGCGGTCAACGGGGTCGGCAAGGGCGTCCAAGGCGTTGCCGGCATCGTTCGCAAAGCGCAGACCGGCTTCGTGCGCACCTATGCGGCATTGATCGGTGTTGGAGTCGTCCTACTCCTCGCCTGGTTCTTCGTTCGCGGGGTGCTGCAATGAGTTCGCTTCTCGCCACAACCGAGGTCGCCGGCGGCTTCCCGATCCTGACCGCGTTGATCCTGATTCCCGCGATCGGCAGCATCATCATTGCCGTGCTGACCAAGCGTCGGCCGGAGTTCGTCAAGCTGATCGCGATTCTGACCAGTTCGTTCACTGCGGCGCTCAGCGTCTGGATGTTGGCCTCGTTCGAGACCGGTACCGAAGGCTTTCAGTTCACCAGCAAGCACACCTGGATCGAGGCCTGGGGTATCAGTTGGCATGTCGGCGTCGACGGCATCTCGCTGTTCCTCGTCGTGCTGACTGCGGTGCTCTTCCCACTTGCGATCATCGGGGTGGATCCGCATCATGACGAGAAGCCGTACCTGGCGTGGCTGCTGCTTCTCGAAGCCGGGGTGATGGGCAGTTTCCTCAGCCTGGACCTATTCCTGTTCTTCATCTTCTTCGAGATCGTGCTCGTGCCGATGTACTTCCTGATTGGTGGCTGGGGCTACGACAAGCGGATCTACGCCGCGACGAAGTTCTTCCTCTACACGATGTTCGGTTCGGCGTTCATGCTCGTCGGCATCATCGCAACGGTGTTCCTCGCCAAGGACGACGTCGGACGGATCACCTTCGATCTCGTCGAACTGGCCACGAAGGCAAATTTTGCCGCATCGACCGGACGTTGGCTGTTCTTTGCGTTTGCGATCGCGTTCGCAGTCAAGGTGCCGCTGTTCCCGTTGCATACCTGGTTGCCTGACGCCCATACCCAGTCGCCGACGGCGGGTTCTGTCGTGCTGGCCGGCGTGATGTTGAAGCTGGGTACTTTCGGTCTGCTCCGGTTCGGCGTGTATCTCTTCCCGTCCGCTGCTTACACCACTCGGGCACTGTTCTTGACCCTCGCTGTGATCGGCATCATCTACGGCGCGATCGCGGCGACGATGCAGAAAGACCTCAAACGGTTGGTCGCCTATTCGTCGGTGGCTCACCTCGGCTTCATCGTGCTCGGAACGTTCGCGTTCACCCAGCAATCAATCAGTGGCGGGGTGTTGCAGATGATCAACCACGGTGTGTCCACCGGAGCGCTGTTCCTGCTGGTCGGGATGATCTATGAACGCCGCCACACCCGCGAGATCTCGGCG
>JANOQU010000092.1:0-6929 GCA_031422355.1 Actinomycetes bacterium | reverse complement strand
GCTCGAGACGATCAGCAAGACGTCTGGTGAAAACGCCGTAATCGATTGGGCCCACTGTCCGTCCGTCGTTGGGCACTCTGCAACCGAGAACGCATCTCCCAGGGGGTACTTGATCATGTCGACGGGCACGATCGGGCAGTTGTTGGCTCCGGCCCACAGCACCTCGAACGGTGCGTCGGCCGCTTCGGACAACGAAACCGCGACCAGATACGAGGTGCTGTCGCCAATCACCATCAACTTTGGCTTGGCGCCTGCTGGCATTGCATCGGGCTCGAGAACTCGCGCAATCGCGCCTTCCAGGCTGCTCGTCAAGTCGGCGGTCCCGATGCGGATGACGTTCGGCTGTGACAGAACAACCTCTTCGATTCGCGCTCCTAGGAAGTCTGAACGTGAGCCATCGTCGACGATCAAGATGAACGAAGCGAGGCCAGCAAAGCGCTTCATCTGGGCCACGCTGTTGCGCTGATAGTTCATCGTTCCGACATGGTCGTCGTCCACGGACGCCTGAAGAGCGTCCAGTGCTTGGAAGCGGTCGTGGTCAAGCTGGCTGACCACAATGATGGCGATGTCGGACCAATCGGGCCTTTCGTCGCATCCGTCGCGGTACACGGGCTGATCCATCGCGACTTCGACGCTTGGAGTGAGTGGCAGAAGGCATCGCTTTGGCACAGCGGTTACTTCGATTCGTCGACCGAAGCGCGATGTGATCTCCCTCTCTACGTCACCACCGAAGACGACGACGCTGACGGGCGGTTGCGGCACCGTGGTCGGTGGCGGTGTCCCGACGTCGCTCGTGCTCGCGGTAGCCGGATGGACAACGACTGTCGGGACGGTCTCATCAGGTGTGGTCGGGCTGAGCAACACCGGTTGATCCGGCGCTGCAAGTATCGAAGCCGCCGTCGATGTCGGCGCCAACGACGGCAGCGCGATCGCCGCCACGACGACTCCGACAACCGTCGCAAGCGCAGCGATTCTGAGGGTCGAAGCGCTGTTGAGTACCTGTCTGAGCCGGACTGGCCGCTCGACGAGACGGTACGAGATCTCGGTCAGAACAGCGGTGATGACGACCTGCAGGCAACGCGATTGCCATCCGTTCAGGTGTGTCACGGCCGGCGTGGCCAGCGTCAAAACCGGCCAATGGAACAGGTAGATACCGTAACTACGGCGCCCGATGGCCACCAGCGGTCGGGCACTGAGCAACCGTTCAAAAAAGCCCGGCGTCGTGGCTGCGAGGATGATCGGGCACCAGATGAGGATTGCGACCGCCGCGAAACCTCCGCTGTAGAGCCATGCGTCGGACTCGTTGGTGGTGGATGCCAACCAACCAGCGACAACGAAGCAGATCGCGGCGATGTACTGGGTGCCGAGACGAAACCGCCGTCCCATGACCGTCCAAGTTTGGCGAAGCGTCACGACGGCAAGAAGCGCACCGATCAACAGTTCAGCCATTCGAGTTTGCGTCCCGTAGTACTCCAGGTCGACGTCGGAGGTTGTCAGCGATGCGAGCACTGATGCGGCGGTGGCGGCAACGAGAACGAGCGGAAGCCCATACGGTCGCCTGGCCCGAATGACCAACGAGAGCAGCACGGGAAACACAAAATAGAACTGCTCCTCGATCGCCAGCGACCAGAAATGCAGCACCGGGCTTTGCCACTGACTGAAGAGGTCTCCATAGGATGCGTCCGCTGCGATGAACCTCCAGTTGGCGACGTTCAGTGCGGCTCCGACGATGTCGCCACTGATCTGGCGAGAGTGGGCTCCGTCGCCGATGAGTACAGACGCGATGAGAACGAGGGCCAGGCACAGCATTGCCGCTGGGGCCAGCCGGCGAACACGTCGACCCCAGAACGCTGCCAGGTCGATTCGACCGGTTCGGTCGTGCTCGAACAACACGAGGCGTGTGATCAGGAAACCAGAAAGCGTGAAGAAGAGCGAAACACCCAGGAAGCCTCCGCGCGCGGCACTCGATCCTGCGTGGAACAGCACGACTGCACCGACCGCCACAGCTCTGACACCGTCAAGAGCTGGCTGATACTTCGCGGGCCCCGTCACCAGCAGTTCACCATGAGCTAACGCGCCGTGAAGCCGAGCTGAAAGCTGCGGACAGCTCTCGCGAAGATGTTTGGTTCGACGTCGGGCTCGGTGATCGGATGCAGGTCTTTCAACCGGCTGGTCATTGCGGTCAGCAACGATTGCAGCGTCGCCCGCGCAAGGTTGTTGCCGACGCATAAGTGGGTCCCGAATCCGAATGAGATCTGTGGATTCGGGTTGCGGCGGATGTTGAACCTGAACGGATTGGTGAACACCTCTTCATCCCTATTCGCCGACGGATAGAGCAGCACGATCCTGTCGCCTCGATGGATGGTGGTGCCATTCACGTCAGCGTCTGCGCCCGCGCGTCGGAACATGTTGTTGAGCGGTGTCACCCAGCGCAGCACTTCTTCGACCGCCGCCGGAACCAGCGAAGGATCCGCGCCGAGCGCGTCCCAGTCCTGCGGATGGTTGCAGAATTCGCGGATGCCGTGGCTGATGGCCGTGCGCGTCGTCTCCGCTCCACCCGATATGAACAGGCCGACTTCGTGAGCGATCGCCTCGGGTGGCAACGGCTGACCGTCGATGCGGGCGTGTAGCCAGACCGAAATCAAGTCGTCGGCCGGGCAGCCTGTGTCGGCCGTGATCGCCATCTTCTCCCCCGCGACGGCCCCGAGACCGCCCATGAATTCCATGTTCGCTTCGATGAACTCGACGAAGGTGTGGCCATCGCGCTCGCGCATGTCGATTCGCATCAGGCGTTCGCTCCAACTCTTGATCTCACGCCACATCGAGTCGGGATAACCGAGCAGTTTGGCCGTCAACCGGGCCGGCAGTTGTCCGGCGATCGCTTCGACGAGTTCGCATTCGCCGTCAGCGATGATGGCGTCGATCAGTTCGGCAACGAGCACATCGATCTCCGGGCGGCGGTCGGAAATCTCTGCCCGGGTGAACTTGTGTTGAACCAGCATCCGTTGTTGACGGTGCCGTGGATCATCCTGGGCGATCATGTTGATCTCGTCGGGCGACCAGATCGCGCGATAGCCCTGGCCGCTCAGGAAAACATTGCTCCGTCGCTCGACCTCCATGATGTCGGCGTGACGGGTGATGCCCCACAGCCCGTTGCGATCGTCGCGGTAGACCGGCTCATTGGCCCGCATCCAGGCCCACGTGTCGTGCGGGTTCGTGCGGTAGAAATTCGGGTCGAGCAAGTCGACGACGAGACGTTCATTCTGCAGAGCGGTCATGGCGTTGACATTGCCATGGTCAGCGCGACGGTGGCGGGTTGTACAGCGTGTAGCCGGGGTTGTTCGGGTTGATCGAGCCCGAACCATCACGCCCGAAGAGTTGGACTGCGGCAGCCCAGGTGTCATCCACGAGGTCCCATCCTGCGCTGTTTGTTTCCTCGTAGTGGCCGGGAGGTTCGCCAAGTTCGCGACCGAGTGCCTGGCCGTACCGGCACGAGTCCAGTGCGATCTGGGCGAGTGCCGGGTCGGCCGCGCCGAGCAGCGCAGGTACGTCTTCGATTGTGCGACATTGCGTTCCGCTGACGCCGTCGACGAAATCGATCAGGCCGGCTTCGAACGCAGCAGCACATCCACCCTCTGGACCAAGGATGTCGGCTGCACATCGCATCTTGACTTCGTTCAATGGAACCCAATAGCCAAGCTCGTCGCCGCCGAGGCCGACCACGAATGTTGTCGGCTCATCGACCAGGTCCAACAGATAACCGGGCGTGCGGTAGTCATCGCCTCGGGCGTGTTGCTCGTCAGCGGCGACGTAGTACTGATCCGAATCGGTGGCCCAATCGGCCGGCAAGCCGATCACGAGCTCGGGCGGCAGTTCACCCGGCAGGAACATGAAACCGACATCTCCAATCCGGACGTGCACGATGCGCGTCCGAAGTACGTCGCCGACTCGAATCTGGCTTCCGACGAGTGGCGTCAGAACCGGGTCGTCGACGAATGCTCCGTCATCGGACACACATGTCTCTTCGTCGAACGGGCGAGGGCACGAGTACGCCATCGGTAACTGCCAGCCGAGATCACCATCGGCCAGCAGGACCCTGAATCCAATGTTGGTCAGCCGAGTGAAGAACGACTGTTCACGCCATTCGATCTGACCAGATGAGCCCGTACTCGCGACAGGCGTCACCGATGACGCAAGCTGCAGCACGTGCAGCCCGAGTTGAGTCCCAATTGCTTCGGCAGTGGCGAAGTTCTCATCGGTGAAATCTGCCGCACCGGCCACCGGCACGGCCCCATCCGGCACGGTCCATCCGTTGCCGACCGGGTGGCTGTCGTCAACGACCCAGACCGGCGCTTCGCCTGGCCCGATCTGACTTCCGATCGCACCATTGAGATACAGCACCTCACCGCCGATCTCGCTGCGCACCACATCTCGCATCACGCCCGGATAGTCGGATGTGAAATACCGTCCCTCGGCCGTGCAGTCATCCATGGCCCAGCCCTTGGCAGCGCAATCCGCCGTGATGTCGTGGCCGAATTCCTGGGCGAATCCGAGCGTGGTCTCGGGGTGGCTGGCCCACTGCACGATCGTTGCCAGCGCATCACCGGTTTCGTCGCCAACTGCGGTCATCACCCGTAACGATGGGTCGATCACGATCGGGTCGCGACCATCGCTGACCCCGAAGCGATGCTCATCGCTCGCGACATGCAACGTCGCGGGCTCCAGATATGACACCGCTTCGCCGATCGCTGCCGCAATCTCGTCAGCGGCATGGTCGTACCAATCATCGTTGATGCTGAAGGCGGAGTCCGGACCCTCGTGGTTGTGGGTCGCTGAGATGATGATGTCGGCCGCGTCGCGCCAATGCGCCGGAAGCAAGGTGCGTGCCCTGGCCTCGATCTCAGCGGCGTCTGCGGCAAAGACCATGTACAGATCTACACCCACCATCACGACCATGGACTCACCGGATTGAAACGCAACCGCGGTCGCGCGAAGGTCATCGTGAACCCATGCCGCATCGCTGTCGCCGTTGCCGACGTCTACCTGCCCCTGGTCGAACGCCGCGACGAACACGACGGGGTCGAATGGGTCCACCTGGTAATAGCCAGCCGACTCTCCGAGGTAGTTCGTGGTGCCATCAACCGTTGGGAGCACTGATCGGCTCGCGGCGCCAACCAACATCTGGTCACCCGCCGACTCGACGATGGACTCAACTGAAGGCGTCGTTTCCAGCGCGGTATCGCTCGATGCCGCCACCGTCTGCTCCGGAACTGGTGCACCGAGGCTGGTCGTGGTGGGGCTGGTCGTGGTGGGGCTGGTCGTCGTAGACTCTGAACCGCTGGCGCAACCAGCGACCAGCGCAAACGCGGCGACGGCAGTTCTTGCTCGCCGACGAGACCCCCGAGTCACGATGCGGTCAGGAGTTCGGCGAGACGAACGTGGTACGCCTCGATGTTGCGCTCTTTGATCGATTCGTAACCACGAATCATGTCGGGCAATTCGGCGACTTGGATCACGACGTCCGCCGGCGTCTCGGACTGCACCAGGTTCTGCATCGTCCCCACGTACTCGACGACCAATTGCCGCTCCGCCCGACGCAGGCGTGTATAGCCGGGGATGTCGAACGGTGTGCCACGCAGTCGACGGCCGGCGCGCAATGCCATCATCAGCGGCGTCGCCCAGCGACCAAGCTTCAATTTGTTCTTCATCCCCAGAGCTCGAAGCATCGGCGGATGCAACTGCCAGGTCACGCGCGCCCGTTTGCCGCCGACGGCCCTGGCCGCATCGCGAGCTTCGGGAGCGAGCAGCAAACGAGCGACTTCGTACTCGTCCTTGTACGCCATCAGCTTGTAGAGGTTTCGTCCGACCGCTTCGATCACGGCGGGCGATGCACCGGCGAGCCGGAGATCTGCGATCACGCCGAGGTATCGCTTGCTGTACGAAGCCGACTGATAGGCAACGAGATCACGCGCCCGCAATGCGATCGGGTCAGCATCGGTTTCACCCGGTGCGTCATTGGTTCGAGCCGGCGATTCAAGACCGGCCGCGGCGACGACCGACATCGGGTCCACGATCCACTGTCGACCCCACCGGAGCGCGGCGATGTTGCGGTCGACCGCCACGCCGTTCAGTTCGATCGCCCGTTCGATGTTGGCGACCGTGATCGGAATCGCACCAGCTTGCAGCGCAACGCCAAGCAGGAACACGTTGGCCGACGCGTTGTCGCCGTAGAGGCCGGTCACAAGTTCGTTGACGGGCGCATAGCGATTCGACGTGGCCCGGCTCGTTGCGTCGAGGCGAGCCTCCATCTCGGATCGCTCTGGGTACTCGAGACCCGGATGCAAGACCATCGCGCCCGTCGGTGTCTGCGACGAGGAACCAATCACGATCGTGCGTTCCGCAGAGGCTCCCTTGATCTGTGCGTCCGACGCTGCCCCAAGCAGATCGAACGCCAGCATCAGGTCCACTTCACCGTTGCCTGCCTTGTTCGAACCCTGCTGATCGTGCAGGCTGAGACACAGGTCGCTGACGACCGGTCCGGCCTTCTGAGACAAGCCGGTCTGGTCCAGGCCGCGAACGTGATAGCCCTGCAGCATCGCCGCGGTACCAACGATCTGGCTGACGGTCACGACGCCTGTGCCACCGATTCCAGGCATCCGGATGATGAACTCCGACAGACCATCCGGGCGTGGTACCGCAACCGGCTCGACAATCGCCTTCGGTGCGATCGGTGGAGTGCGCTTGGCCTCTCCCGTTGCCTTCTTACGCCCGAACAGCGAGCGCCTCGGTGTGATCGTCGCGAAACTCGGACAGTCACCCTGCAGGCAGGAGAAGTCGAGGTTGCACGAACTCTGATCGATGCGGGTCTTGCGGCCGTATTCGGTTTCCACTGGCTGGACCGACAGACAGTTGCTCTTCTGGCCGCAGTC
>JANOQU010000091.1:0-15884 GCA_031422355.1 Actinomycetes bacterium | reverse complement strand
GCCAGTGGTGGTTGGTCGTCGCGATGAAGTGCTCCACGACGTCGACTCCGCGCAGGGTCGCGCCACGCACGCCCTAGCCGCCGCGCTTCTGGGAGCGGTACTGGTCGGAGCGGGTGCGCTTGGCGTACCCGCCGCGGGTGATGGAGACGACGAGGTCCTCGTCGGGGATCAGGTCCTCCATCGACAGGTCGCCGTCGGCCGGGATGAACTGCGAGCGTCGATCGTTGCCATGCTTGGCGACGATCGCCTCCAACTCCTCCGCGAGCGATTCGATCACGGGCCTGTCACCAACGAACGCCTCGTCCGTCCCGCCTTCGGCGACCCGTTCGGTGCAACACCAGGCCATCGTCTCACCATCGTCATCCCAGTCGTCGCGGGTCCACCGTCGAACGGTGGCAACCTCGACATCGTCGGATCGCATCTCCCAATCCACGCGCACAGGCAACTGCCAACACACCGATGGTTTCCAATCGAGCGGCGATTCACCAGCGGCAACTGCAGCGATGTGCAGCGCACAGCCGGCGCCACCGTCGAAGTCGGGTTGGTTGAGGAAGATGCACGCACCATCGACGACTCGAGTATTGACCTTGCGCTCGTCGCTGAAGACGCCGCCCTCAACAGCTTCGCGATGGTGCTGAAAACTCGAAGGCGACAGCGCTGCAACTGACGCCGAGAGCGTCATCGCTTCGTCGGTACCGTCGATCTCAGCACCCACCGAACAACACCCGTGACCACGCTCTGGCGCCTTCACGGTGTCGATGCCGTGACAACCCCGACCCCAAATACACGTCCAGTTCGAAGTCAGGAACGCGCGGTCGAACCGCCAGATCGTGTCGCCAGCGTCAATCTCTTCGAAGGACGGTATTGAATCCACACGAATGATCGTAGGGCGCTCACGGCGCGCGACGGCCGAGCGGCTTGGTTACTCAGGCGTCACCAACGCCGCCAGCGTTGCCTCGGCCTGACCCATGTCTGAACGCGACTCGTCGTCGAGTCGGCTGAGGTAGGTGACGGACACATACCCGGCTTCGACGATGCCTCCGTCGCAGTCCGGTGGCAGGTCGATTGCATCTCCCCACTTCATCGAGACCGTGAACGTGTCCTTCTGGCCGATCTTGGGTTCGAGCACGGCTGTGGACACCTTCCGTGGCGGCTCCAGCCCGACCTTGGCGTGCCTCCAACCCTTGATGTCTGCCACAGGAACGTTCGGAACGTTGAGATTGACCACCACTGGATTGATGGGCAAGTTGGCGACGAGGCCCTCGACGAATGCGGAGGCAACGATTGCCGCGGATTCCCATTGCTGACCGATCAGCATTTCGTCCCAGCCCTGACCCTCGACGCCGAGACCGATCACGGATTGGCTGACGGCGACGCCCGACACCAGGCCGTTACGCGCCGTCAGCGCCGCACCAATGGTGCCCGAGTGGTACACCGCCCTGCCTACGTTCGCGCCAGGGTTGATCCCCGAGACGACCAGATCGAACGGTGGTCCGAACGCGCCAAGCCGAGCGAACATCACACAGAGCGCCGGTGGACCCGATACCGACCACGCTTCATCGATCC
This sequence comes from Actinomycetes bacterium, assembly GCA_031422355.1. Lineage (GTDB taxonomy): Bacteria > Actinomycetota > Acidimicrobiia > Acidimicrobiales > Ilumatobacteraceae > WLMZ01. Next base: position 14,318 of record JANOQU010000091.1, on the reverse strand, counting down.
CGTCGACTGAGACCTTGCGGACCTCGGGCTGGATGAGGTGCAGAGTGCCGACGGCGGCACTTGCCCCGGAGTATTCGTGATCTGGGGCCGCGATCACGACGTCACCGTGAGGACGCATTGCTCGAGCCAGGACGTGCAGCCCGACGGAGTCGATGCCGTCATCGTTGGTCAACAGAATTCGCATCCACACATCGTGGCCGACTGCCACCGCTGCCATGCCAGCGGGCGCCGAGAGTTCGGTCTGATCAGGGCCGGTGTGTTCGATCCCGATCCAGGGTGACTACGGCAGCACCTGGCTGATTTTTCCATTTTCGGATTCTCGAATCACTCAGTAAGGAGAGCTCGCAACCCAGCGGACCGAACCGAACAGACGAACCAAGTGAGGCCATATGCCGGCGGCACCGGATACACCCGACGGCCTCCGGTCACGCGCCGCAGCCCTCAGAAAGGTTGCTCTGGTTTTGGACGCTGCTCGAATCCGGTCGTTGTATCAACGCTCGGGTGTCGACGTGTGGGTAGGACCGACTCCGAGTCGCTGTCTCGACGAAATGCTGACCCATCGCAATTCGGTCGCTCGAGCGGCCGATGACCTTCGTCGAGTTGCCAAGCGCCTCGACGAGCAGGCCAACCAAGCCAGCGCCGCCATCCCGAAAGCCATCTGATGGACATCTCAATGGGGTATGACGCTTCGCTGCTCGAGGCGCTCCTACAGGCCATGGAACAAGCCCACGACGAGTTGAGCGCGATCAAGTCGAGCGACCCTGCGGCCATTGGCGAAATGATCAAGGTCCGCTCAATCGCAAAGCGACTCAACGAACACTGGCTTCCGCTGCTGCATCGCGTGCTCGGCTGCGAGGCAATGACCTTGTACACGTCGCCTCCGCCAGACACGACTCTCTTCGATCAGTTCCTGAAGCTCCCCAAACACAGTGGATGTGCGAGTTCGCAGAGCAACGGCTTTCTTACTGGATCAGGAGCGGCCGGAGCAGCGGGCAGTTGGTTCACCTGGCCAACGTCGGCCCACCCATGGCGATCCACGATTGATCCACTCGCAGCCTCAGATTCAGCCATGACGGTGGACGCCGCCGCCTTCCTCGGCGCCTGGGTGACCGACCATGACGGTCAGTACACCGAGGCTGATCTCGCCTTCCTGCAAGCCCAGTTGGCCAGAGTCGAGACGTCATCGGAGTTCGTTACCGCGTTCCTCGCAGCGATTTCGTCATCCGCCTTCGTCGATCTGGTCAACGAACTCGGCACGACTCAGGCCGAAATCCGGCTCGGCGATCTGGCGAACGGCTATGGCGAGCAGCATCCCGAGAACCATGCCTCGATCGACCACGCCGTGCAACACATCGCCACGATCATCGTGACCGGGCAACACGAGGGCGTGTTCACGATGACGACAGCCGAACTCTCCGAACGTTTGGATCCGTATCCAGCAGCGCTACTCGTTCAGCAAATGCATCTGGACGCGGACGAGCTCGGCGCGTTGTCGGTCGCGATCATTCGCCGAGAGCCGGTCGAGAGTTCGTACGCGATGTCTTTCGAACGCAGCGTCTCCGCTGCAGCCGTCTTGATGGCGACGATCCTCGCGACCGTGGACGGACCGAGCCGCTACGTTGTGGCCCTTGTCGCGGCGGACCTGCCTGGACAGCTCATCACCGACCCGATCAACCGCGAGCTGTCCGACCGGATTCTGTTCGAGGGCACCCGACCGGACGTCCTTTCTGCAGGCGAGCAATCCATCGTCATCCCGATGCTGGTCGACTCGATGACCCAATTCATCGCCTGGAATCCACGGCCGAACCCAGATCCTGATCGCGACGTGCCGTCGCTCCTGGCAATGGTGATGGCGCCGTATCTCCTCCAGATCTTCGGTCCTGGGTCGGGAACGACCCGACCAGGATTCGACATCGATGTTGATGGTCGATCGTTGATTCTGAACCTGATCGACCAGAACCCGGCGATGGCGAACTACCTCGCTGCTGAACGAGACCAGTTCGCGCTCTCGTTCGACGAACACTTGGGTCACGACTTCGAATCCGACCGTCAACTGTTCGGCGATCTCGCACTTCTTCTCGGCATTCTGGACGGGATCTACGAGCGCGCCGAGTTGGCGTCTGGCGATCGTGCACGGGCCCAATTGGCTCTGTTCTGGTCGGTCGCAGCGATGGCGGGGCTGCCGCTTCCGACTGTTGGCAAGTTGGGGGCCAGGGTCGGAGCCACTGGCGCGCAGGCCTTGATGGAAGGCGCAGGCGTTGGGCCGGCCAGCCCGCACGAGGCTCGCCAGAAGGTCACCGGTGACACCGATGCGCGTTCGGCCGTGATGGCTTCCGTCATCGTGAACGCAACATTCGATGCGTTTGTCGCACAGGGACGAATCCCGGCCGCCTCCCCCCGGCCACCCGAGCCTGATACCGGCGCGGATCGAGTCGGTCTTGACTACGTCGGCGCATTGAGCGCCTGGATCTCCGAGATCGAGGTGGACGCAGAAACTGCCGCCTGGTTGCTGGTTGCGACAACGACGTTCCTCAGCCCGCACGAAGCTGCCAAGGACTCGATCAGCTCGTATGACGACGACGATTGACCACGACGACTTGATACGTCACCGACTCAGGTCTCGATCTGGGCCTCCTACGGAATGGGGACCGTTGTCGATAGCAGAATGCTCTGGGTCACCTCCGGGGAAACCACGATTTCGAGTGTCCACTCGCCCGGGAATGCCAGCGTGACATTGCCGCTGTAGTGGTTGGCGCTTTCAGCGATCAAAGTAACCGGCGTGTTCGGCACATCCTTGGCTGAGAGGCTGACCCTCGCGGTCACATTGGCGACCGGCACGAGACTTCCTCCGGGGGGAACAACCACGATGTGAACCTGATTCGACCCGACCCGTCCAGGCGTCACCGACACGTCGACGATCACTCCGGCCTCGGCGAGTGAAGCAGCGAAGACCCGACTCCGCTCGGTCGCCTCGGGCGGCACCCCGACCATGCCCGCTGCAAGAGCCAACACCGCGACGCCCATCAATGTCTCGGTCAACACCGTGCGACGCAATGCCGACGGACCGTCGTTGTCAAGAAGCCACCGTGAACCGGCGCCGATCGCCGCCACCAAGACGACCAGTGTTCCCTTGGCCAGCAGGATCCGATCCCACGTCGTGTCCGTCAGGGATTCGAAGCCGCCGCTAAGGCGCCATGCCTGGACGACGCCGGTCACCACGATCAGTGGCAGGGCAAATGTGGCCATCTTCGAGAACCGGCGGACGGCGACGATGTGATTGTCTTCCCGAAGCCATTCCCGACCTCCGAGCGCCATCATGACCAGACCACCCATCCAGAGCGCGACGAGGAGTAGGTGGATTGCGTCGACGCCGATCCACAGTGCGGACGTGCCCTGCACACTGGGATGACCTCCGCCACTGAACGTGACGACCAGCACGACACCGATCATCGCGACGCCCGCCCGCCACCACGATTGCCCGCGCCGGGCCAATTCGAGGACGGCCGCAAAGATCATTGCGAGCAGACCGAGTCTGGCGAGCAGTAATCCACCCGTGCGCGTTTCGCCGATGTCGGCCCACAACGACTGATCCAACACCTCACCGAGACCACCTGCAGCCGCATTCGCTCCGAGCAGCCCGAAATTGGCTGCCGTCCCGACGACGAGCAGTAGCCAGCCGATCCAGAGCACGCGTCGCGCTGGCCAGCCAATGTCTGCCATGGCCGTCGTTGTCGTCACCATCCATAACCCACCCAGCAACATCGCCAGGCCGATGAAGGCCGCAAAGCGAGCGACACCGAGTGCTCGACCAACCACGGGCTCCGCCCGAACGCCGTCGACGACATCGCCGATCAGGGCATCACCGTCGGCCGTGCTGGCGGTGCCGATCTGGAAGCTGAACGCGCCGGTCACCACATGACCATCGGCCGACGAGATCCGCCAAATCACGGCATATGTTCCATCGCCGAGCGGCGGCACGGTTGCCTCCACGACCGAGTCGTTGGCGCCGCTGCTCGCGGCACCGAGATCGATCGGCGCGCTCGTGGCATCGAACAGTTGAATCGATGTCAGCGCCACGCTGACGTCCTCGTCGAAGTCCAACGAGATCAGCGGCGGCGACTGCTCGATCACTGTCGAGGCCGCTGGTGTACTGGCAACCAGACCAGCGTGAGCGAACGCAGGAGGCGGCGACGCGAAGACCACGGCCGAGAATATGAGCAACGCCAGCCCGATAGCGGCGGCCCACCAAGCGGTCCGGCGGTCATGACCGACCAATATCAACCGCTTCTGTGCCGTCGTCATCCGAAAACACCGGCGGGACCGAGGCCGTCGACGTTCAATCGGCCGAGCAGCCAGCCGAGTCGATCGGACGCAATCAGTCGCAACGCCGCCTCGGGCAGATCAGTCAGGCCCATTGGTTGACGACTCGCCCAACTGGCAGTCAGTCGGCGCAGTTCCAGACCAACGAATTCGCCGGGGAGGTCGTCGAGCGTGTACCCAGTGTCGCCTTCATCGCCGGTCAGAACGCCCAGATCGATGTGATGCACCTCGGACTCGACCCACCGTCGGTACGGCAGCGCCACGTTGGGTAGTTCGCCGCGCAACGCGATTCCTCGGCCGAGCCAACCCTTCTCCGTCGTCGCCACCCATGTTTGTTCGAGTCGGTCGTTGCTCTCGCGCACGTCAGCCACGATTTCGTCGGCCGACCGTCCGGCCCCCGCCTCGATGTCGGCTTGACGGCCCTCCGCGCCACCCTCATACTGCGTCAGGACCTCACCTCGTTCTGCCCCCTGCAGCATGCGGACATGGCTGTCCGCGTTCCTCGCCAAATGGGTCAGTACGTGGCCAACGCTCCATCCCGGCAGGAGCGACGGTTGGCGAACAACCGAATCGGTCAATCCTGCAACCGCTTCGTTGAGTCGGCGGTGCGACGCCACACACCCTGCGAGATCGCGATCAAGTTCACGGGAATTCACGAGAACTCACCGTAGCGCCACGGATTCTGACCGTCGGTGCGGTGAAAACGTGGCAACCTGAGCGGATGCAACTCGCAATGATCGGCCTCGGCCGAATGGGCGCAAACATGGTTCGCCGACTCCAGAAAGACGGCCACGACTGCGTTGTCTTCGACGTCGACGCCGGAGCTGTCGCCGCACTCGAATCAGAAGGCTTCACCGGGGCGACGTCGCTTGGCGATCTCGTCGACAAGCTGGCAACTCCTCGCCACATCTGGATCATGGTTCCTGCTGCGTTCGTCGGGAACACCGTCGCCACACTGGCCCCGTTGCTGGACATCGGCGACACGATCATCGACGGTGGCAACAGCTGGTACCGAGATGATCTCGACCAATCCAAACCGCTCGCCGAGCAGGGCATCAACTACCTCGATGTCGGCACCAGCGGAGGGGTCTTCGGATTGGAACGGGGCTACTGCCTGATGATCGGCGGCCCAACGGATGCTGTGGCCGAGATGGAACCGATCTTCGACACCCTCGCACCGGGGATGGGCGATGTCGAGCGAACGCCGGGCAGAACCGGAGAGCCGTCCACCGCTGAGCGGGGTTGGCTGCACTGCGGCCCGAGTGGTGCCGGACATTTCGTCAAGATGGTTCACAATGGCATCGAGTACGGGCTGATGGCGTCCTACGCGGAAGGCCTGAACATCCTCGCCAAGGCCAACATCGGCGCGGAGACGCACGCCAAGGATGCCGAAACGGCACCGCTCACCCACCCCGAGTACTACCGGTATGACCTCGATCTGGCGGCGATCACCGAGCTCTGGCGGCGTGGCAGCGTGGTCGCGAGTTGGCTGCTCGACCTCACGGCGATCGCGATGAATGCCGATCCCACGCTCAGCAACTTCGAGGGCAAGGTGAGCGATAGCGGCGAGGGTCGCTGGACGATTCACGCTGCGATCGACGAAGGGGTACCGGCGCCGGTGTTGTCGGCGGCGCTGTACGAACGGTTCAGCTCTCGCGGGAATGCCGATATCGCCAATCGGGCGCTATCGGCAATGCGAGCCCAATTCGGTGGACACGCGGAGAAGGCCCACTGATGACCGCTCAACCCGCGGCTGACGCCCTGGTGCTGTTCGGTGCGACCGGCGACCTGAGCAAGAAGAAGTTGATGCCGGCGCTCTATCATCTCGAAAAGCGTGGGCGGCTCACGGTTCCGGTGATCGGCGTCGCTCGCAGCACCTGGACCGACAAGGACTTTCGTCGCCACGCCGAGGAGAGCATTCTGGCCGTCGAACCCGACGCTGATCCGACCGTCATCGAAGCATTGTGCAAGCGACTCGATCTGGTCCAAGGCGACTACTCCGATCCCGACTTGTGGACATCGCTCGCCAAGAAACTTGATCGGCACAAGTCTGAAGTCGCAGTGTTTTATATGGCGATCCCGCCAAACATCTTCCCCGAGGTCGCGAATGCACTCGCGTCCGTCGGTCTCAACACTCGTGGACGAATCGTGGTCGAGAAGCCATTCGGCCGCGACCTCCAATCGGCGATCGAACTCAACGTCACCTTGCACACCGTGTTCCCTGAGGAGAAGATCTTCCGGATCGATCATTATCTCGGCAAGGAAAGCGTGGAGGACCTATTGGTGTTCCGCTTCTCGAACACCTTGCTGGAACCCGTGTGGAACCGGAACTACGTCCGCAGCGTGCAGATCACGATGAGCGAGGCGATCGGTATCGAAGGCCGGGGAAGCTTCTACGACGGCGTCGGTGCAATCCGCGATGTCGTCCAGAACCACCTCCTCCAGGTGTTGGCACTGTGCGCGATGGAACCGCCGGTCGCCCCCGACAGCAGCTACCTGCAGGACGAGAAGGCCAAGGTGTTTGCGGCGATGCGCCCGATCGATCCAGCCAAGCTGGTTCGCGGCCAATACGTTGGCTACCGCGACGAGGACGGTGCCGACAAGAACTCGACTATTGAGACCTTCGCCGCAGCACAACTCGAGATCGACTCGTGGCGTTGGGCGGGGGTCCCGTGGTACATCCGCGCTGGGAAGGCGCTCACGACAGCGGCGACAGAGGTCGTTGTTGAGTTCCGCGAACCGCCGAGCATGTTGTTCGACGAGAGCGGTGGCCCGCCACCCGGGCGCAACCTGGTCCGATTCAGGCTCGGTAAGCACGACGGAGTCACGTTCTCGCTGCAGGCCAAGACTCCCGGTCAGCACCTCGATAGCCAAAACGTGGACATTTCGGTCGACTTCGCGGCAGCACTCGGTGACCGTCAGGAGGCCTACGAACGGCTTTTGGATGACGCAATCGCCGGTCTACCGCGCCGCTTCGCCCGCCAGGACATCGTGGAACAGACATGGCGCATCGTCCAACCTGCCCTCGACCACTCTGGTGCGGTGCATCCGTATTTCAAGGGCTCATGGGGACCCGCCGAGGCCGACAAAATCCTCAACGGCGACGCCTGGCTCCCCGTCACCGGCTGACTCCTCACCCCACCCCCTCACCACTTTCCAGAACGTTTCTGCCTGCTGTGCAGGCAGAAACGTTCGCAGAACTTTCGTGAGCGGAGTGCTTGCAAGAGTTTGCAGCGAAAGTTACCTCAGGGCAGGCAGAAGGGTTCGCGGAAGTGGTGGTGGTGGGGGGTCAGGAGCGGGCGGCGCGGATGGCGTTCCAGATCCGATTCGACGTGCAGGGCATGTCGATGTGCTTGACGCCGAGGTACGAGACGGCGTCGATGACGGCACTCTGAACAGCTGGCGTCGCACCGATCGTGCCGCTCTCGCCGATGCCCTTCGCGCCGAGGTCGTTCATCGGCGAGATCGTCTCGGCATGAACGGTCTGAAAGCTCGGCATCTCGGCTGCGGACGGGATGCCGTAGTCGGCGAAATTTGAGGTCAGCGGATTGCCATCATCGTCGTAAACGACTTCTTCGAACAGCGCCTGGGCGATGCCCTGGGCGAGGCCACCGTGCACCTGCCCCTCGGCGAGCAACGGATTGACGATGTACCCAGCATCGTCGACCGCGACGAGTTGACGAAGACGAGCCTGACCGGTCTCGATGTCGACCTCGACCACGGCGAGGTGGGCACCCGACGGAAACGTGCCGCCCTTCTGGGAGAAGTCACCTTCGCCGAACAATGGCGCCGGGCCAGCGGCGGCCGCGGTGGCAACCTCGATCCAGGTTCGACTGATCGACGGTGTCCCCGCAACGTGGAACAGACCGTCCTGGAGCACAACGTCGGCCACATCGGCTTCGAGCAACCGGGCCGCAACCTCTCGCGCCTGTTCGGCCACCGATGACGCAGCGCGAGCGATGTTCGTACCGCCGATCTGAACCGAGCGAGAACCTCCGGTGATCTGGCTCGTCGAAACGAGGTCGGTGTCGCCATGAATGACGGTGATCCGGTCCATCGGGATGCCGAGACGATCCGACACGAGCATCGCCCAGGTGGTGCGGTGACCCTGGCCGTACGGTGTCGTGCCGGTGACGACGCGCACGTCGACGCCTTCACCATCGGCTGACGGTGTCACGCCGACCTGGCCGAGTTCGGCACCGCCGAAGCCGGCAGTGATCTCGACGTAGACCGAGATCCCGAGGCCGAGTTGGATCGTGTCGCTGCGATCGCGACGCTCGCGCTGTTCAGCCTTCAGCGCCGCCATGTCGACCGCCGCGAGCAGCTTGTCCAGTCCACCCTCGTAGTCGCCGGAGTCGTAGACCGTTCCCGTCGCCGTGGTGAACGGGAAGCGATCCGACGCGATCAGGTTCTTGCGCCGCACCTCGACCGGATCCATCCCGATCTCCAATGCGAACAAATCCATCGCCCGCTCGATCGCAGCGGCCGCTTCCGGCCTGCCAGCACCGCGGTAGGCCACCGTCGGCACGGTGTTGGTGAGCATCGACTTGCTGTTGGCCCTGGCATTCGGAATGTCGTAGGTACCGGTCAGCATCATCTGGGTCATCATCGGCAGGAACGAGCCCATCCGCGGGTACGCGCCTGCATCTTGCACGATGCTCAACTCGTAGGCGGTCACCGTGCCATCACGATCGCCGCCGATCTTGATGTGCTGCATCTGCCCGCGGCCGTGGCCGAGGCCGTTCAAGTTCTCGCTGCGGGTCTCGGTGTAGCGCACCGGACGCCCGACCTTGCGGGACAACCACGGCAGCAGTTGGTCCTCCGGATACACCCATGCCTTGGCTCCGAATCCGCCACCGACGTCTGGTGTGATCACCCGCACCTGGGACACGTCGAGGCCATACCACGAAGCGAGCTTGGCCTGCACAGGATGGGCGCCCTGGCCAGCTTGCCAGTGGGTGAGTCGACCATCGCTTTCCCAACGGCTGCACGCGACACGACCTTCCATCGGCGCAGCGGCGACGCGCTGGTTGATCAGATCGGCTTCCACCACCCCTTCACAGGCGCTGAAATCGACCGGGGCACCTGCAAACTCCGCGCACATGTTCGTTCCGGCTTCGGGAAACAGCAGCACATCGCCAGCCGCTGCCTGCTGGACCGTGACTGCGCTGGGCAAGACGTCGTAGTCGACGATCACCATCTGGGCCGCGTCCGTTGCCTGGGCTCTGGTTTCTGCGACAACAGCGACGATGGGTTCACCGACAAACCGGGTGACATCCGACGCCAGCGCGGAGCGCGGAAACGTGGACGGAAGAAACGGAAGATCCAGCTCGAACGGCCCGAGATCGATGTCGTTCGCGGTGAAAATGCCGAGTACACCGGGCAGGTCGATCGCATCGGAGACATCGATGTCGATGATGCGCGCGTGAGCCATCTGCGAGCGCACGTAGACCACGTGCACGGCGCCGGGAATGTCGAGGTTGTCGATGAAGGTGCCATCACCAGTCAACAGCGCCGGGTCTTCCGTCCGCACCACTCGTTCGCCGATGATCCCCATTGCTGCACTCCCGTTCTCCGGCGTCGCCGGCCGTCTTGAACCAACACTCGAACTCAACGTCAAACCAAACACTGGCCAATCCGACCGCGCAGCGTAGATTCGGGAGATGACCATGACCGAACCCGGAGCACCGAAGGCGGAGCGCTGGACTGCGCAATGGAAGGAACTCTACGCCGAGGTTGTCACCACCGGCTTGTGTACCGGCTGCGCCGGTTGCGTGGTGACCTGTCCGCATGACGTGATTGGTTACGAGCACGAAGAGGGCAAGTACCTGCCGTTTCATCTCGAAGAGGAGTTGGGCCTGGACAACTGCATCCATGGCGAAAAGGGCTGTACGACCTGCACCAGAGCATGCCCCCGCTTCCGCGCCTGGGAGCCCGCCGCAGATATGCATCTATTCGGCCGGGTTCGCGAACCAGACGAGATGGCGGGCGTTTGGCGGGCGCTGTATCTGACCCGTGCCAGCGACGACATGGTTCACAAGATCGGCCAGGATGGTGGATTCGTGTCGGCGATGCTGATCTGGCTGATGGAACACGACTACATCGAGGCGGCGATGGTCAGCGGCGTCGAGGATGACGACGCTTGGAAGGCCAAGCCGTCTCTGGTCCACAACAAGGAAGAGGTGCTTGCTACGGCTGGCAGCCGCTACACCTACTGCGCCAACCCGCTCGCGCTTCGTGACGCGAAGGAGCAAGGTCTGACCAAACTTGCGCTCGTCGGGATGGGTTGCCAGACGTCGTCGCCGCCGACGATGTGGGATCGCAAGGCCGGCAAGGTCAGCAAGCCGTTTCAGTTCAACATCGGTCTGCTCTGTTCGAAGACCTTCGATGATGCGATCTTCCCCGAGTTGTTCGAGGCCAAGTACGGACTGAAGAAGTCCGAGATGGCCAAGATGAACATCAAGGGCGTGTTCCAGATCTGGATGAAGGACGGCTCCTATCACGAGATCGACCTCAAGGAATGCCACGCCTGGACTCGGCAGGGTTGCAAGAACTGCCCCGACTTCGCCGCGGAACACAGCGACATCGCGACCGGCGGAATCGGCGAGGACAACGACTGGACCCTCACGATCGTGCGCACCGAGTTGGGCGAGGAAGTCATCAACCGGATGATCGCCGACGGTTCGATCATCGCCCGCCCGGCGCAGGAGGACAAAGAGGCGATGCGGCTGCTGCGACTGCTGTCGATCGTCAGCCGTCGCCGCTGGCCAGAGTTTGCCGACCGAGCACCATCGGTCGGTGTCCCGCCACCCAAGAAGAAGGCGCCGGCCCCAGCGCCATCAGTCGAAAGCAGCGCCGAGAACGGGCCGTGACTGGAGATTTGCCAACGGCTTGGGACCTGGCGGACGACCGGTGATTCTCACCAACATTTCAATGAACCTTGTGTTTCAACTGACGAGCTCGACAGCCCTGGAGAACACTGCGTCAAGCATTGGTTCGGTCAGACGGCCGGTGAAGGTGTTCTGCTGGCTGGGATGAAACGAGCAGAGCAGCGTCAGCCCGTTCGGGGCATTCGTCTCCGCGAGATGGCCGAACTTGGGGCGGGGCCGAACGGCGAACTCACTGCACGCGGCTTCATAGGCAAAGTTGCCGAGGCACACGACAACCTTGGCCCTGTTCAGCAGCGCAAACTCGCGACGCAGGAACGGACGACATGACTCGCGCTCTGACGGGTCGGGTTTGTTGGCCGGCGGGGCACATCGCACCGCTGCAGTGACCCAGGTATTCGTCAGTGCAAGACCGTCGTCGGCAGCGACCGATGTGGGCTGGTTCGCCAACCCAGCGCGATGAATAGCACGAAACAACCAGTCGCCACTGCGGTCGCCGGTGAACACCCGGCCGGTGCGGTTTGCCCCATGCGCGGCGGGTGCGAGACCGAGCACGATAATCGATGCGTTCGGGTCACCGAAGCCCGAGATCGGTCGACCCCAATACGTCTCGTCTCGATATGACGCCCGCTTGTCGGCGGCGACCTGCTCGCGCCATTCGACCAATCGAGGGCAGGCTCGGCAGGTCTCGATCTCGTCACGCAGTCCATCGAACGCTGCGAGGAGCGATCTTGCGCGGGTCGTCATCGCACGAACGATACGCCGCCGAATCCGCCACGTTCGATCAGCGACATCCGCCGTTACATTGGCCGAAGATGGTCGCAAAGAAGAGTTCTCCCGGTCCCAAGCCGACGCTGATCCTGATGGTCCGTCATGGCCAGACCCCGACGACGGGCAAGCTGTTGCCTGGCCGTGCCCCTGGATTGCATCTCGCCGAAGCCGGCGTCGCCCAGGCCGAGACGGCAGCGACTCGCATTGCCGCCCTGAAGACTGTCGATGCGATCTATGCGTCTCCGCTGGAGCGAGCACGCGAGACTGCGGCACCGATCGCCAAAATCCTCGGCCAGAAGGTGGCAATCGACAAGGGCCTGCTTGAATGCGATTTCGGTGATTGGACGGGCGCTGAACTCAAGAACCTGATGAAGCTGCCCGAGTGGACCACCGTTCAGCGCTCGCCGTCCACGTTTCGATTCCCGAACGGCGAGAGCTTCACCGAAATGCAGACCCGAATCGTCAGCGCGATCGACCGCATCGTCCACAAGCATCCCGGCGGCACCGTGGTGTGTGTGTCCCATGCCGACCCGATCAAAGCAGCGGTCGCTCATGCAATGGGAACCCATATCGACCTCTTCCAACGAATCGTGATCTCGACTTGTTCGATCAGCGCCGTTGCGTACGGCGTCGGTGGTCCCGTCGTGCTCACCGTCAATTCCACGGGCGGCTCGCTCAACGAACTCCGGCCGTCGTAGGGGTACAGATGGGAATCTTTTACCAACTCGATGAGGTGGACGCATTCACCACCGCGGCACGCGGCGCGCCGGGCCAGCGGGTGTTCTATCTCCAGGTCCGCCAAGGCGAGACTCGTATTACCCTGAAGTGCGAGAAGCAGCAGGCGGCAGCAATTGCCGAATACCTCCGCAAGGTGATGAACGACCTCCCGTCGCCGAGCGCCAAGCCGCTTCCCACGACCTTTGAACTGCATGACCCCATCGATCCAGCTTTCGTGCTCGGTGCGATCGGACTCGGTTACGACCGCGACACGGACCGCCTGTTGATCCAACTCGAAGAAGTGGTCGCGGTCGACGAGAACGGCGAGCCAGACCCCGAAGCAATCGAGGACCGTGGCCACGTGCGACTGCTGTTGCAGCGCGGCCAAGCCTTGGCGTTCTGTGAACACACCGAGACCGTGGTCGCTGCCGGTCGGCCGGCGTGTACGTTCTGCGGCCGCCCCCTCGACCCCGACGGACACCCGTGCCCGAAGATGAATTGACCGACGCCTCTGCTGCGCGGCAGCGTCTCAGCGACGAACTGCGAACGCAACTGCTCTACAGCGGCAACATCGACATCGAGGGCCGGATGCCATGGAGTAGCAACGCGACGTTCCTCGTCAACGTCACATTGCCAGAGGACGTCGAGAACGACTTGGCACCCCGATGCGGGCAGGCCATCTACAAGCCGTTGCGCGGCGAGCGGCCGTTGTGGGACTTCGCACCTGGCCTCTTTCGACGAGAGGTCGCTGCGTATCAACTCAGCGAGTCGATGGGGTTCCACGTGGTGCCGCCGACGATCGTTCGCGACGGCCCGCTCGGCGAGGGCTCGATGCAGTGGTTCGTCGACGCGGACCATCAAGAGCACTACTTCACGATCTACGAAAAGCACGAAGACCTCCACGATCGGCTGCGATTGATGGCTGTCCTGGACATCGTGGCCAACAACACCGACCGCAAGAGCGGCCACTGTCTGCTCGGTCGCGATGGCGGTATCTGGGGCATCGACCACGGCCTCTGCTTCGCGGTCGAATTCAAGCTGCGCACGGTGATCTGGGAGTTCGGTGGCGAACCGATTCCCGACGCATCGATTGCGCCACTGCAACGGTTGGTCAACGCCGTTCCGCTTGGCATCGCTGCGCTGCTCGACGACGACGAGGTCGCCGCGATCCAAGAACGAGCCGAGTGGTTGCTGCAGCAGGGCGAGTTCCCGATCGACGAAACCGGTCGGCGCTACCCATGGCCGCTGGTGTAGGGACTGCGAGCGACGTTCAGAGGGTCAGGGTGCCGAAGACATCGACGATCACGTGGGTGGACACCTGGTTGAAGATGCAAATCGTGCCAGCTGTCGAGAGCTTGGCGACAACCAGATTCGGAAGAGTCTGACCAGGCGCGAAGTTGACATTCGAGACCAACGGACGTGCGGACTCGCACGGGTACACCGTCACGAATCCATTCGCCGTCGGCCCGTCGACCGTCACGTTCAGGACAACGGAGCCCGCAGATAGCGCGATCCCGCCTCGCCCGCCGACATCGAGTTCGATCACCGATCCTGCCGGTTGGATGCCACCACCACTGAAGTCACCGTCGGTCGTCGAGCCACCAACACGAGTGTCGAGTAGTC
>JANOQU010000090.1:0-2182 GCA_031422355.1 Actinomycetes bacterium | reverse complement strand
TTTCAGGCGAACGAGACGGTCAGTACTCGGTCGACCTGGTTGCCGACGCCGTCGTCCTCTATGCCCTGGCTTATGCGGGTCTGAGTGTTCTTTCCGAAGTGAGCGGCCTCACGCTCCGCGGGCGAGCGTCCTTGTTGATTGTCGAACCGATCGATGGTTCGACGAATGCGAGCCACGGGATTCCTTGGTTCGCGACGTCGCTGTGCCTCGTCGACGACGATGGTGCGGCGGTCGCTCTGGTTCGTCACCAAACGAGTGGCGTCACCTATACGGCTCGACGCGGCGGCGGCGCATTTCGCGACGGTGCTGCGATTTCGTCGTCGTCGTGCACCGAGATCGGCGACGCGATGCTCGGCTTGAGTGGCCTGCCGCCGGAACATCTCGGTTGGCGCCAGTTTCGAGCGCTGGGTGCATCGGCTCTGGACCTGTGCCTCGTCGCCGAGGGAGCGCTCGACGGTTTCATGGACTGCAGCGTCGATGCTCACGGGGTCTGGGATTATGCCGGGGCAATGTTGATCTGCGCACAGGCGGGGGCTGTGATGGCCGATGGGATGGGTCGAGACCTCCTCGTCCGTGAGCCAACCTGGAAGCGCACACCTGTAGCGGCGGCGACCCCGGAACTTCTGGCTCAGTTGCTGGCAGCCCGCAGGCGATTCTGATCGGTCATGCGGTGGCCGATCGCTGGCCGTCGGCCCACAGTCGCTTCGCTGTCGGATGGCGCAACTTGCTGAGTGCTCGCGCCTCGATCTGGCGCACGCGTTCCCGCGTCAGGTCCAGTTCGTCGCCGATGTCGGCCAACGTGAGCGGCGCTTCGCCGATGCCGAACCGAGCCGAGAGCACGAGGCGCTCTTTCGGGGAGAGGCGATTGAGTTGGACGTACAGCGCTTGGCGTTCGAGCGCCGCTGCGGCAGCCTCATACGGCGCGATCGCTTCGAGATCCTCGACCAGATCGCCGACCTCGGTGTCACCGTCGTCGCTGACCGGAGCCGACAACGAGATGATGCTTCTGCGGTGCTGGTCGACAAGAGCGATCCGGTCCGCTGCGATGCCTGTGTCTGCCGATACTTCCTCGCTCGTCGGCCGGCGATCCAGTTCGTCCCACAGTTTGGTGGTGCTCTGGTCGATCAGGCTGTACTGCTCGCGAACGTGTGATGGGATACGAATTGTCCGCGACGTGTCGTTGACCGCGCGGCCGACTGCTTGACGAATCCACCAGGTCGCATAGGTACTGAACTTGAAACCCTTGGTGTGATCGAACTTCTCGACGGCGCGCATCAAGCCGACGTTGCCCTCTTGGATCAGGTCGAGCAGCGCGACACCTTTGCCGCTGTGCCGTTTGGCCACGCTGACCACAAGCCGCAGGTTTGACTGGATAAACGATTGGCGGGCGTCGGCTGCTGCGGAGACGTCGCGCTGGAATCGCTGCCGCACATCGTCAGTGACGAAAGGGTCTGATTCCAGCTGTCGTTCGGCCGAATGCCCGGCCACGATGCAGGTCGCCAACCTGCGCTCCTCATCTGCGGTCAATAGGGGATGCGCGCTGATCTCGTCCAGGTAGCGACGAAGAATCTCGTCGCCACCGGCTTCGTTCGAGTGCGACGCCATCGCCCGAACCGTAGTAGTCATGGTGTGCGAAATGAGGGATGTCGGTGCTGTCCGGCCCGACTGGCAAGTAGGATCCAGGCGCTTCGCGGGCGCATAGCTCAGTTGGTAGAGCGGCGCCTTTACAAGGCGTTGGTCGGGGGTTCGAGTCCCTCTGCGCCCACTCGTGTGATGTCAGAAATACAACGTTTGCACTGGCCAGGGGCCATTCCGAATGTCCGATTGTTCAGGTTTCGGCCCCTTGTCGAACACGGATTTCACCCATCGTCGCCGGCGCAGGCGGTCAGGCCGATCGCCGCTGCTTGAGCGTTGACATCGGCGAGCGGATCCTCTTCTCCGCTGAGTGCGGACGCGGGATCGTCCTTGATCTTGTCGAGAGCCTCCTGAGCGTCCGCGATCATTTGATCCACTTCGTCTTCGAGATCCGAAGGAGGGTTCAGCTTCTTGATACCGTCGATCTGTTCCTGGACCTTGGGCACAACGGTCTCGTTGCCAAAGGTCGTCAACTGCTCAGCGGTCGGCTGTTCCCCCGAGGCAAACATCTCTGCGGCAACAGCGTCGATCGCTGTACGTCCCGCAT
>JANOQU010000089.1:0-4621 GCA_031422355.1 Actinomycetes bacterium | reverse complement strand
GGTCCCGGCGGCTGGTCAGAGGGTCCCGGCGGCGACAACCAGGATGGCCCGCATCTGGTCGACGATGTCGCGATGGTTCGCCTCGAACGTCGGGTCGGTCAGCTCGGCCGTGTTGTCCTCGGCGAACTGCAGTACCGGGGTGTGTAGGTGCCCGCCAGGAGTGTTCAGCCCCATCGCGTCGCGCAGCAGCGTGGCCCGGTACGCAATCTCGTTGGACAGGTAGTCGCCGCCACCGCCTTCGCGTGCGACAGAGCCAAGGGTTGGCCCGCTCGGGCTCGTCACCGGGTCGGTCTCCCCGGCCGGGATCTCGACGACGGACGTATTGTCGAACACAGGGAAGGGGCCCGTATCCGCAGCGACGATGTCGGCGTAGGGCAGCGTGGTCTGCACGAATTCCGGCGCAGGATTGACGGTCGGCACGCCCTCGGGGATAGGGATCACCCCGATGGACGACACGTTGTTGTTGTCCGGGAAACCTCCGCGCCACCGTCCGTTGAACCGCTCGACGTCGAACCGGCCGGGGCGGCCCTGGCTGACCGTGGCGAACAGGTCGACCTTGCGCAGGTGCGGCCGGAGGGTCTGCTCGACGACGCCCTGCGCAAATGGGTCCCACAGCACGGGGAATATGGCGGTCTCGATGCGGGCGAGCCCGGCGGCGGTGCTCACGACGGTGCCGTCGAGGGCGAGCGCGGTGGACCCCGATGGGTTACTGCGGCGGATGTCTTGGTCGAGCAGGAACGGGTCAAAGCCGGTGATCAGGATGCGCTTCATCGACCCGGTGAAGCCGATGGAATCCTGGCCGCGCGATGCACGTTCGAGCGTGGCGAGCAGATCGGCGCGTCGGCCGGCCCCGAGCTCGAACGACGGCGTCCACTGGCGCACGGCCTTCGTCAACTGCAGGCGCGCCCAGTACAGCGGCCGGTCGTCGGTGACAGGCAGGTCGCCGATCGCCAGGTGGCCCTGGGCGCGGTCGGTGGCGGCCTGCCAGAGCTGACGGCCCTGCGCGCGGAAGGCGTGCTCGGCAGCGGCGGCGTTGCGCAGATGGCACAAGGCGGGAATGAAGTTCTGGGCGAAGCCGTCGAAACCGCTGCGGAGCAGGATTTCGCCGGGTTCCGGCAGGGCGAGCCGTCCTTCTTCGACGGTCAGCGGCGCGGCGGGATCGGCGCAGGTGCGGTCCGTCGCAGTGGCCTGGCCGGGCACGACCGCAGCGCCGAGGCCGAGCAAAACCACGACCGATATGCGGGTCAACGGCTTCACGAAGATCCCCCCTCGCTCGGTATTCCACGTGGAAAACTATCAGTTACCAGAGGAGCCTCGTACGGCGGTGGCGGTTTGATCGGCGAGGCATACTTCACCGTATGAACCTCATCACCGAGGCGTCACATGGGAGCGAGTTGCAATGACCACGAAGATCGATCGGAAGCAACTCGCCGCTGACGAACGTTGCGACTTCGCCGACTTCCTCGAAACCCTCTCCACCGAGCAGTGGAGCGGACCAACCTTGTGCGCAGACTGGAATGTCCGCGACGTCGTCGCTCACGTCATCAGTTACGAAGACGCCGGACCACTGGCACTTGCGAGCGCGTTCCTCCGGTCCGGCTTCCGCCCTGCCCGAGTCAACGAGCGCCGCCGCAACCTGCACGCCGACCACGCTCCCGAACGGCTCATCGAGTTCCTGCGATCACATCCATTCCCCCACGGGCTGACCGCCGGTGCCGGCGGCGGGATCGGTCTCAGTGACTGCCTCATCCACCACCAAGACATCCGCCGTCCGCTCGGACAGCCGCGCGAGATCCCTGCCATGCGAGTCAGCGAAGCGCTGGACGTCGTCCTCAAAGCGCCGGTTCTTCCCGCTCGACGCAACGCGAAGGGCCTTCACCTCCAAGCGACGGACCTTGATTGGTCGATCGGCACCGGACCCACAATCGCCGGACCCGGGGAAGCGATCCTCCTCGCACTTACCGGCCGCGCAGTCGCGCTCGCCGAACTCGAGGGAAACGGAATCAATACGCTGCGGCAACGCCTCGCTGGCCGATAGGCACCAAACGGCCGGGGCTCAAACGGGACCTGCGTCATTGCGTCGGGCGAACCGTCGCAATGCTTCAGCCGCAGATCGGTCGTCTCGGTCGTCGACGAGGTCGAGCAGAGCCACGGGCATCGGTGCGTATTTGCCGGCCTTGAACAGCCAGATGTTGTCGGGGGCGATCCGCACGATCAAGTTCGCGTCGCCTCCTTCGCGCAGCCGGTACTCGTTCTCCAGCCGGTAAAAGTCGGAGCGACGGACGTAGATGGCGTGAGGCGGACGATCCCGAACAGCTGCGCCGTGATGCGCTGCCGCTGCTGCGCCGGAGATGACGACACGAGGATCGTTGAGAATCCGGCTGATCGAGCCCGGAAGAATGCGGACTCGATGCCGGCGGGCTCGGCGTCTGAGGTCGATGGACAGCTGCTTCAACTCGTCGACGCTTTTCGGGTCGATGCCGTTCAGCGCGGCCCAGGCCGAGTCCTCCCGAGGAGGTCTTCCACGAGAGGGCCGCAGGTCCTGGTATCGATGAAGCGAGTCGAGGTCGATCTGCAAGACATTGCCGAACCGCCCGCTTTCGATCTCGCCCCGCGCTGCGAGCTTGGAAATCTGTTGGCGCGATACACCGAGGATCTCGGATGCTTTCTCGGCGCTCACCTTCATGGCCAGGCGCCTACCCTGTAAATAGGCGATGATCATCGCCTATTACAGAAAGGTGTCTCGACGTGTCCGTCTGATCCGCCGATGTCCGACAGGTACGGCCAGGTCCCGTGCAGGATCGTGCGGGATTTCGCGTTGCGCTGTCCTACCCCCTGTCCTACCATTTCCTCGTGGCCCAACGACAGAAGCGATCGATCTCACTTCCCGCCGACGGCGTCGCGGAGTGGGAACGCCAGCACGGTGCCCTCACGCCCGATGAGCTCGTCGATGGGCTCGCCAGAGCAAGGGCGATGCTGCGCCGGCAGCTGGCCCGCAAGAGCGCCTGGATGGATGCGGTCACCTACGACACCGGAGCGCTGATCGCGGCCGACCGCAACGACCGACACACTCGCAACGTCGCCGACGCAACATGGTCCAGAATCACGGTCGAGACCGTCTGAACCTGGGCGGGCCGAACGCCCGGCGTCCCCCACGCCGGCCGCGCAGTCAGCCGAAGGTCGCGGTGAAGGTGAAGCGCATCTCAATGGTGCCCTTGAAACCGGCGAGTGCACGGGTCCCGTCGCTCACGGTCCCCGACTCCACCGTCTCACCGCCGGCGAACGACGTTTCGGGAACTGTCGTCGTGAAGAGGAGCGTCCCTCGCTTGCCCTGCTCACGTCCACCGCTGCTGTCCGTCGCGTCCGTCTGATCCGCCCACGTCCGACAGGTATCGTCCAGTCCTGTGCAGGAATCGTGCAGGATTTCGCGTTGCGCTGTCCTACCTCCTGTCCTACCATTTCAGCATGACCCAACGACAGAAGCGGTCGATCTCACTCCCCGCCGATCTCGCCGACGCGATCGACCAGGCCGCCAACGCGGAAGGCACCACGGTCAGCGCCTGGATCGCCGACACCGCCGCGCACCGTCTGCGGATCGATGCCGGCCGCCGAGGCGTCGCCGAGTGGGAACGCCAACACGGCGCCCTCACGCCCGATGAGATCGCCGAAGCGCTGGCCCGAGCGAGGGCAATGCTGCGCCGTCAACCGGCACGCAAGAGCGCCTGAATGGACGGCGTCACCTACGACACCGGCGCGCTGATCGCCGCCGACCGCAACGACCGACGGATGTGGGCCTTGCACGCCGGCTTCCTCGCGCTCGAGGTCTCCCCCACCGTCCCGACGACGGTGCTCGCCGAAGCGTGGCGGGGCGGATCCCGCCAGGCGAGCCTGGCCCGCTTCCTCGCTCTGTGCACCACCGAATCATTGACCGAGGACCAAGCGAAGGCCGTCGGCACGCTGGCGGCCCGCGCTGGACATTACGACATCGTCGACGTCACCGTCGTCGAAGGAGCCGTTCGACGTCGCGACGCCGTGGTGACGTCGAACCCGACTCACATCCGCAAGATCGCCGACGCCACCCGCGCCCGCCTCACCATCGAGACCATCTGACGACCCGGGCGGAGTGCGGCGGCCCGAGAGCTTCAGATCACCCACTCCAACCGAGCCAACGGAGAATCGAGACAGGGCGCCGCGGCTCGATCGACCAAGACCTCCAGCGCAGATCGCCGGCTATGTGCGCTGTTATCGGAGGCGCTCGGAGCGTTCTCGGGTTGGCCGCGTGAGCGTTATGCGCCAGTCGATCGGTAGGTCCGAGTCGAGTCGTGCGACCAAACACCGGCAGGTCCACGAGCGTCACCTGGCGAAGTCACAGCGAGTCAGATTGCGCGGCGATGCAGCTGATCGCTACCCGAAGTGAAATTAGCAGCCATCGCGCCCGACGGCGATGCGTTCCTGCTGGTCGGGTATGTGGCGCGATGGTCTGTATCGCAGTTGCCAGCGCGTATCTTGCAAGTGACCAAGCGCAGACGGGAGTGCACATGGCTACGGGCGAGCCGAACCTTCTTGACGACACCGAGGCTTGTGCATGGTTGGCGGCGCCGACGCCAACTCTGATTGTGGT
>JANOQU010000088.1:0-2603 GCA_031422355.1 Actinomycetes bacterium | reverse complement strand
AGATGGGGCACCTGTCGGCGACGCAGCGAGCATCAAGGAAGCGGTTGGCGTGGACGAGATCTCGCCCGTTTCGGCATGGATCACGTTCGCCGAGCCGTCAGCTGACGTGATCAGCACGCCCTCGAGATCGAACGTGTCGCGAAGAAGTTCGACAAGGCGCGGTAAAGGGTCTGGCTCGGCAGCGAGGCTGACCGTCGAGCGAGTCAGTGCCTCCGCCTCGAGACGCGCCCGCCGCGCTTCCTGCGCTCGCCGAGAAGCCGTGTCGACGAGTGAGCCGACCATCACAGCAACGACGACGAACACCGCGAGTGCGACGACGTTTTCGTACTCCGCGATCGTGAGCGTGTTGTACGGCTCGACGAAGAACCAATTGACGAGCAGCGATGCGCCGACGGCCGAAATGGCCCCGACGAGGCGGCCTCCGACCGCAGCGATCGTCAAGACGAAGAGCAAGACGACCAAGAGTTCTGTCGACAACTCGATATGACTTCGCAACGCAAGCGTCACCGCAATCAGCAACGGCAGCCCGATCACGGCCATCAACCAAGCCAACACCGTGCGCCGTCTGTCGTGTTCTGGAGTGCCCCGGCGTTGTGCGCTCGTCGTGACGTCTTCAACTTCAGTCTGGGCAATGACGTGAACGTCGATCTGGCCCGCCAGTCGAGTGACCCTGGCGACGAACGATCCATGAATCAGTTCGTGCCATCGGCTGCGCAGGCTCGCACCGAGCACGAGTTGAGTCGCCTTCTCGCGCCGGGCGAATGCAGCCAATGCCTCGGCGGTGTCGTGGCCGACGACCTCGTGGATCGTTCCGCCCAACTCGGTCACCAACCGGCGTTGCTCAGCCAGTGCCTCCGAGTTCGATTTGGTGAGGCCATCGTCGACGGTGATGTGCACGCCGATCAGTTCTCCGCTGACCCTGCCGGCCATCCTGGCCGCGCGGCGGATGAGTGCCTCGCCGCCAGCGAATCCGGTGATCCCGACGACGACCCGCTCACGCGTCTCCCATGCCTCGGAGATGCCATGGGCGTCGAGATACCCCTGCAGGGACTCTTCGACCCGGTCCGCGACCCAGAGCAATGCCAACTCGCGCAACGCACTGAGATTTCCAGGACGGAAATAGTTTGCGAGGGCCGCATCGATGCGTTCGGCGGGGTAGATGTTGCCGTGGGCCATCCGTCGCCGAATCGCCTCTGGGGACATGTCGACGAGTTCGAGTTGATCGGCTCGGCGCACGACATCGTCGGGAACAGTCTCTCGCTGGACCATTCCGGTGATCCGGGCGACGACGTCGTTCAGAGATTCGAGGTGTTGCACGTTGAGCGTCGACACCACGTCGATGCCGGCCTCGAGGAGTTGCTCGACGTCCTGCCAGCGCTTGTCGTTGGCGCTTCCGGGAGCATTCGTGTGGGCGTACTCGTCGACCAGCACGACATCGGGCCGGCGGGCGATGATGGCGTCGACATCCATCTCGGCCAACTGAGTGCCGCGGTACTCGATTTGGCGAAGGGGCATCACTTCGAGATCACGGATCTGGCCGGCCGTTTGGATCCTGCCGTGGGTCTCGACCACCCCGATCACGACGTCGGTGCCACGATCCTTGCGGCGGACGCCCTCACCCAGCATCTTGTAGGTCTTGCCGACTCCCGGCGAGGCGCCGAGGTAGATCCGAAGCGATCCGCGAGTCACGAGGTCAGTCTCTCGCGTGTAGACCGAGACCGGTCACAAGTCATCGAGCGCAACGTTGAGCTCGACCACGTTCACGCCTGCTTCGCCGAGCAGCCCGGCGGTGCGGCCGTCGGTGTGAGTCTCGATCATGTCGAGAACCTGCGCAGTGATCAGGCCACGCGCGTCCGCGACACGACCAGCTTGCAGACGAGCATTGGCGATCGAGATGTGCGGGTCGAGACCCGATGCTGAGGCGGTGACCGCGTCGACGGGAACGAGCGCGTCGGCGGCAAGCCCATTCTCGGTCCGGTAGGCCGCTGCTCGTCCTTCGATGCTGGCGAGGAGGTCGGGATTGAGCGGACCCAGGTTGGATCCAGAGCTCGCTGCCGCGTCGTAGCCGGAACCGGCCGCAGACGGCCGTGAGTGGAAGTACTGCGGGGACGTGAACGTCTGTCCGATCAGACTGCTGCCGATCACGACGCCGTCGCGGTCGATCAGGGATCCATTCGCTTGGTCACTGAATCCAATTCGTCCGATCGCGGTGACCGCCAGCGGATAGGCGAGCCCACAGACGAATGTGAACACCGCGAGGACGATCAGTGCGGGCCTGAGTTGGCGTATGAATGTTTGCATCAGTTCACCCCGAGCCATGAGACGACGATGTCGAGGATCTTGATTCCGAAGAACGGCACGACGACCCCGCCGAGCCCGTAGATGAGCAGGTTTCGTTGCAGCACAGCTGCTGCGGATTCAGCGCGGAACTTCACGCCACGCAGCGCAAGCGGGACCAGCCCGATGATCACGAGTGCGTTGAAGATGACTGCTGACAAGACCGCCGAGCGTGGGCTATGCAATCCCATGATGTTGAGTTGATCGAGAGCCGGCAGGACTCCGGAAAACATCGCAGGGATGATCGCGAAGTACTTGGCGACGTC
>JANOQU010000087.1:0-11239 GCA_031422355.1 Actinomycetes bacterium | reverse complement strand
GGACCCGCCTGCCCCAGCCACAACAACGACAAACACACCCACCAATACACCGTCCACCGCGACCAAACCGGCTGGCACCACACCAGACCCGACGGCACCGAAATCGCCCCACGCGGCACCTAGCCATCGGACAGTGGATCTCGGTTATCTGGGTGTCGGGGTTGTCTCGGCTGATAGCTGCCCACGAAGGATCGCAAGATCCGATGCCATTGCGGCGTCGCCGAACGGATCCCGATCGGTGCGGTCGACAGGTCTTGGAGCCAGCGTTCCAGGGCACGAACGCGGAGATCGAGGAAGTGGTCAACGGCGCGACGATCCACGTCTCGGCCGTCTTCCATCGCGTATCCGCACAGAAAGTATTCCTCGAACGTTCGGAATCGCGAGGTCTCGTTCTCGACGGTCGACGAGAACAGGACCATGTACAGGGCGTTCGCGATTTCGAACGACCGTGGTCCATAGGCGCAGTCTTCGAAGTCGAACACTTTCACGATCGAGTCAGATCGGCGAAGGTTCCCCGAATTGAAGTCTCCATGCAAGAGCAGGAACTCATGGTCCATGTGAGAGCCTGCGTCCCAACCCACCGCCTGAAGTGCAGCGACTTCAGGAATGCCCTGTGGAGCGATGCGTGCCAACGAGCGGTGAAGTGCCGCGAGTGTCGTTCCCATCAACTCGGCATCGCTGCGGCTCGCCACGTCGAGGGCCACGCCCTCAGCGAACTCAGAGCACAGCAGCAGGGCAGGTCGTCCGACGTCATCGGCGATCCGGTTGACGAGATTGCCGTCGACCCGAATCGGGCGACACACCCGAGATTCGAGGTCGGCCAGTTCGGCGATGCTTCGACGCGGGCGACCACCACGTCCACATCGACCAAAGAAGCGTCGAGCACCTTGGCCACACGGCGTTGCCCGTCGGCCAGCGTCAGCACGAACACCCGCGACTGATGCCCCTCGGCAACTTCCTGAACGGCCGCGGCTCCGGTGCGCTCCAGCAACGTCGCGGCCATGTCCACGCACGAGCCTCGCACACCCTCCCCGCCGCCAAGTCGCTGTCGGCGTCAGTGTTCCGAGTCAGTCCAGGCGGGGCGGTTGACGAGAACGAAGAGGTAGATCATCGCAGGCACCGCTGTGACGGCAGCGATCGCAAAGGTGACCAGCAGCCCAATCAGCGTCGAACGCGCGCCGGCCGCCTCGGCGATGGTCACGTGGCCGACCAGGATGTCGGGGTACTGGGCGACACCCCACCCAATGACGACGGCCGCGACGGCGATCACCGCTCCGATGCGGGCTCTTGCATACCGGTTGGCGCGCAGTCGCCACAGCGCGAACAGGCCAGCGATCGCACTGACCACGACCAGCGGCGCTGCCCGGCCCTGCAAGCCGTCGGCCAGGTGTTCAGCGTCGGATTCGATCGGGATGATCGCGATCATTGCCACTCCGCCCGCCAGCAGTCCCGACACCAGTGCCTTGCGACCGCACTCCTTGGCGAGTGCATCGTTGCCTGCACGCGCCGCGTCGGCAGCGAGAAACGTGGCCGCCAGGAACGAACACGTCAACACCGCGAGGACTCCGCCGATCCACGAAGTCGGCCCGGTCCAACTGGTCCACAGGTCGCCGCCCGTGACCTCGGTTGGACTCGATGACGAATCGAGCGGCACCCGTCCACTCGCGATCGCCCCGGCGACCATGCCGAGAAAGAATGGTGTGATCACCGACGAGGCGGCGAATGCCGCGCCGTAGATTCGGGCCTGGGCCAGCGTTTCGGCAAACTTCCGGAACGCAAAGCCCGCACCACGCAACACGATGCCGAAGGCGACGAGCAGCCACGGAATGAATAGCGTCGTGATCATCGCCGCGAAGGCTCTCGGGAAGCCAGTCCACATGAACACCAGCACATAGATCAGCCAGACATGATTCGCCTCCCAGACGGGCCCGAGACTCTTGTCGATCTGGGCTCGCAACGCGCCGCCCTTGATCGCGTTGCCTGCGAGAAGATCCCAGACCCCACTCCCGAAGTCGGCCCCGGCGAAGATCGCATAAGCGACGACTCCAAGGAACATCAACACAGCACACAGGTCGGCAAGGCTCATCGCGACCCGGTCTCCACGACGGTCTCAGCGGCCGCGTTCGGACTGCGTTCGCCTGCCGACGGACCGTAGGGCGTTGGCAGATCGATATCGCTCTGCTCGCGCCAGCGCCGACTCATCGAGCGGATGATTGCGACCGAAATCGAACCGAGTGCGGTGTAGACGATCACGATCACGGTGAAGCTGATCCAGATTCCGCCGTTCGGTGTGACTGCGTCCTCGACCCGCAAGATGTCCTGCACGATCCATGGTTGGCGACCGACCTCGGTCGTGGTCCAGCCAGATTCGAGCGCAACGATCGCGAGCGGCCCACCCACCAGCGCGACCTGCAGGAACCGTCGCGAGCGCAGCAGGTCCGTACCTCGCCGCCGCCGCCACCAGAACCACAGCGACAAAGCCATCAGTGCCGTGCCAATCCCGACCATGATCTGGAACGACGTGTGGACCACGTTGGCAGGCGGTTGATCCTCAGCCGCCAACTGGTCGAGTCCGGGCACCTCGCGGTCGAACCAACCCCGCGACAGCAACGAACCGATTCCCGGGATCTTGATCGCTGCAACGACCTCGCCATCGACGATGAAGCCGCCGATGATGAGCGGTGCATTCTCCTCTGTGGTGGTCGCCAGTTCCATGGCAGCCAACTTGGCCGGCTGATGCTCGGCCAATCGCATTCCGGCAACATGGCCGACCAACGGCTGGATGACGGCGGCGATGGTGGCCATTGCAAATGCCGCCATGAATGCAAGGCGGTGCAGTCGATCGCGACGGCCCTTCAGCATCCCGGCCGCATAGACCGCGGCCGTCACGAATCCAACGACGAAGTAGGCCGCGACGAACATATGCAGTGCCTGCAGCCACACGGCGTTGTTGAACATCGCCTCGATCGGGTCCACATCCACGACCCGGCCACCCTCTATTCGAAAGCCGCTCGGCGAGTTCATCCACGCGTTGACGGCGACGACGCAGAACGTACCGACGAGACCGGAGATGATCATCGGGATCAACGTGCGCAGATGCACCTTGGGCGGAAGGCGATCCCAACCGTAGAGATAGATCCCCATGAAGATCGCTTCGACGAAAAACGCGATGCCCTCCAGCGCGAACGGCAGGCCGATGACATCGCCGTAGGTGGACATCAGGCCCGGCCATAGCAGACCCATCTCGAAACTGAGCACCGTGCCCGAGACCGCCCCGACCGCGAACAGTACCGCCGAAACCTTCGCCCAGCGCTTGGCCAGAATCAGGGCGTCGGTATCACCACGAAGTCCCCTCCGGTGCAGCACATAGATCAGCAACGGGAACGCCACCCCGAAACAAGACAGCACGATGTGGAATCCGAGCGACAACGCCATCTGGTAGCGGGCGGCCATCAGTTCGCTGGCGAACATCCCACTCCTCTCGACCACAGGGTGACTCGGCCTCATGGCGTCCTCGACACCACCGTAGGCCCAACCAGTACGTTTGGTCACCACACAGCCGGGAACGGGACAGAGATGACGACGATTCAGCCAATCATTGCCAGCGAAGATCTGGCGACGTACCCGGATGCTGTCTTGGCCGACGTGCGCTGGTATCTCGACGGCCGCAGCGGTCGTGACGCCTTTGAGGCTGGCCATCTGCCAGGCGCTGTGTTCGTCGACCTCGAGCGCGATCTCACGAGCAGCGGTGAGACGGCCGCGCCGACGGCCGGGCGGCACCCCTTTCCGGACCCCGACGAGTTCGCCTCGGCGATGTGCCGACTGGGCATCGACGACGACTCGACCGTGATTGCATACGACGACACCGGGGGTATGACCGCTGGTCGACTGGTCGTGATGCTGCGAATGATCGGGCGCAATGCAGCCGTACTCGACGGTGGCCTGCAGGACTGGGACGGCGAGCTGATGACCGGCACGGGCACACAGCGCGATCGTGCACACTTCACGACGCGTCCGTGGCCGGTGGAGCGCTTTGCAGATGCCGACGAAACCGCTGCTCTTGCAGCCGGTGCCGACGGCGTGGTGCTGGATGCGCGTTCCGCCGAACGCTTCACCGGAGCTGATACCCGGGTCGATCCGCGACCGGGTCACATCCCGGGAGCCGCAAGCGCACCTTGGTCGGCAACATTGGATCCGGCCACCAGTCGCCTACGCGACGAGAACGAGCTGCGCGACCACTTCGTTGCGCTCGGGGTCAACGATGCTGTCGACGTCGTGACCTATTGCGGGAGCGGCGTATCGGCGTGCATGAACATCCTCGCGATGGAGCAAGCAGGCCTGAGGCCCGCTCGCTTGTATGTCGCCAGCTACAGCGGTTGGTCAGCCGACGCTGCGCGCCCGATCGAGGGTGGTCCGCTGTAGCGTCGCTGTCGCATGGAATCAGCCCTCCAACGACCGGCTGACGAGCATCGGGCGCTCATTGATCTGCGTCGAGCTCGGCGCAAGAACCGGCTCAACGAACTCGACTGGTTCGAGGCCGCGTATCGCGTCTACCTGGTCGCCTTTGCTTTCGGGGGGACGGCGCTCTGGGCATCCAGCTTCATCAAAGACTCCAAGATCTCGGCTGCAAATCTTCTTGACGTGTTCCGTCACGGTCCAGCCGTGCTGGGGATGGTCGCTGTGATCTCATTTGCCGCCGGGGTCCGCAGTGGCAGTCGCGGGGGCCCGCTTGCGATCGAGGGTGCCGACGTCAGCCACGTTCTGCTCTCTCCGATCGACCGTCGTCACGTTCTGCTTCGACCCGCCGTTCAGCGAGCTCGATCGACCGCATTCACCGGTGCGCTCGTCGGTGCCTTGGCCGGTCAACTCGCCGGTCGCCGGATGCCGGGTAGTGACGCATCGTGGGTTTTCGCCGGCGCTGCGTTCGGGATGACGATCGCGCTGTTGTTCATCGGTGGCGCGCTCGTCACCCACGCATTCGGTCTTGCGCCATCGGTGGCATCCGGGATCGGCGCAGTGCTGATCGGATGGCAGACTGCCGCGATCGTCGAGCACATCCCAGGTCCCGCGAACCTGGTGGGAAGCTTGGCACTATGGGGGAACCGGCAACGGCCGATCGACCTGCTCGCTCCCGCGTTCGCCCTCGCCACCGTCGGCGTCGGGCTGGCGCTGCTGCGCCGAACTTCTCTCGACGCGCTCGCTCGACGAAGCGGCCTCGTCGCCCAATTACGGTTCGCCGTCACGATGCAGGACCTGCGCACCGTGATGCTGCTTCGCCGTCAGTTGAGCCAGGAAAGCACTCGCAATCGACCGTGGATCCGACTTCGGCGCTCCGGCCGTTCAGCAGTCATCTGGCGACGCGGCTGGCACAGCTTGCTGCGCTTTCCTGTGTCTCGTGTGCTTCGGATGGTGGTGCTCGCCGTCGGCGCCGCGGCATGCCAGATTGCGGCGTTCAACGGGACGACTGCAATGTTTTTACTCGCGGGTGGCCTGTTGTTCCTGCTCGGTATGGAGTCGCTCGAGCCGCTGTCGCAAGAGATCGATCAGCCCGACCGGATGTCGTCGTTGCCACATGATCGTGGCGCACTGCTCGTACGTCACACGATCGTCCCGATGATCGCCTTGATCCCGTTCGCCGCGATCGGTGTCGCAACCGTTGCCGTGTTCCACAAGGCGTCCGGCGCCGCAGCGATCGCGGCGATTCTGGCCCTGCCCACTGTGTGGCTCGGAGCCGGCGGGGCCGTCGTCAGCATCGTCAAGGATGCACCGGATCTGAGTAGCGCTTCGGTCGAACAGACGATGCTTCCCCCAGAGATGAGTGGCTTGACCACCATCTTGCGAACCCTGATGCCACTGCTGGTCTCGATGCTCGGCAGTGTCGGCATCCTGATCGTTCGGGCAGCCGACACCAGTGGCACGTCGGTGATCGGGGCGGCGACCCGAGTCGGTCTCGGACAACTGATGATCGCCGGCTTGATCGCCGTCTGGGTTCGTCGCCGCGATATCTGGGGTGCGAAGTTCCGGGCCTTGATGGCCGAGGGCAAGCAGGCGACCAGCCAACAGCGCGCCGAGCGGGCAGGCGCCTGAGCATGTCACGGCACGAGAGACACGGCGAGAGACACGGCGAGAGACAACCCAGTATGAGGAACCGAGCATGAGTCCGAACCAGAGCAGTCGTCATCCCAAGCCTGCCAGCCGTCACCCCAAGCCAGCCGGTCGTGATGCCGATGCCACCAGCGCGGCGACGGCCGACGGGACGAGCAAGGCCCGCTCAAAGTCGATCGTCACCGATGGCGCATTAGCGGCGAACGACTTGACCAAGGATTACGGAGACCGCCCGGCGCTTGCGCCGCTCACATTGCACATCCCAATCGGCCAGCGCGTCGCTGTCGTTGGGCACAACGGAAGCGGCAAGACCACATTCATCCGGATGGCCGCAGGCCTGCTCGACTGCAGCGGCGGAACAGTGCACATCATGGGACACGCCTCTGGCACCCCAGACGCCCGGCGAGCATTGTCGTACCTGTCCGACACCCCCACCTTCTATGACGACCTGTCGCTCTGGGAGCATCTCGAATACGTTGCTCGCCTACACGGCGTGGAGGAATGGGATCAGATCGCAGCCGATCTACTCGGCCATCTTGGTCTCTACGATCGAGCCGACGATCTGCCGAATACATTCAGCCGTGGCCTTCGCCAGAAGGCCGCGATTGCACTGGCATTCGTCCGCCCGTTTGAATTACTGCTCGTCGACGAGCCCTTCGTCGGCCTCGATGCGGCCGGAAAGACGGCGCTCCTCGAACTCCTCGACCAAGCGGCCGACGACGGCGCGACACTTGTAGTCGCGACCCACGAACTCGGCTACGTCGACCGCGTCAGCCGCCTCGTTGCTCTCAGAGATGGCGAACTGGTCCACGATGGCTCGCCGACCGATGCGAACGTGGCCGACTTGGTGGCACCGGCGGGCTGATCCCCATTTTTGGTTCACGGCGCGACCACTCCGCCGCGCTGACTACAGTCGGAGCATGAACGAATTCGTCACCGTCAGCGCCTCGTCCTACGACCCAGCCAATCTGGCTTCCCAGCTCACCGAGAAGTCGGCAGAGGGTTGGAGCGTGGTGGCAATTGTGCCAACCGGCGGCGACGTCACTGCATTTCTCAGCCGAGCGTCGTCTGGAATGGCGATGGCGTCGATGGACAGCACCGATTCCGGAGCAGGGATGATGGCCGCCGTTCCGGCAGCGGAGCCGGCAATGGATCCAATGGTCATGCATTCGATGACCCCATCGCCCGCAGCCGAGCCCGACGGCTGGGCGGTCGCTCCCGCAGCCGCCGCTGCAGAGCCAGTCATCGAGCCCTATACACCTGCACCCTCCAACGCACCGGCGACGGTCATTCAGTCGTCGATGTCGCCGGGCGGCGGCGATTACCAGGCGCAGTACAACCCAGGCAACGCCTACCAACCACAGGCCGCCGCCCCCGCCGCTGCAGCGGCGGCACCAGCAGATTGGTATGCGGACCCAGCAGGTCGCTTCGATTACCGCTATTGGAACGGCACCACCTGGACCGAGCACGTCACTCGCGGCGGGCAGCAGTTCACCGACAACCCGGTTGCCTGATTCGGCGGCTGCTGCATGTTGGCCACGTCAATCGGCCACG
Source organism: Actinomycetes bacterium (assembly GCA_031422355.1). Lineage (GTDB taxonomy): Bacteria > Actinomycetota > Acidimicrobiia > Acidimicrobiales > Ilumatobacteraceae > WLMZ01. Next base: position 3,580 of record JANOQU010000087.1, on the reverse strand, counting down.
CCGGAATCCTGATCGAGTCCCGTTACGGCTCGATCGTCTGCGATCCCTGGTTCCGTCCCGCGTTCTTCGGAAGCTGGTTCGTCTTTCCTCGAAACGACCAACTCTCCGCCGATCTGCTGGCACGGATTGAAAACGCCGACTATCTCTACATCTCTCACTTGCACGGCGACCACTTCGACGAAGAGTGGCTCACGAGTCACATCCGTCGTGACATCACGGTTCTGGTGCCCGGCTACCCGACTCACGAGTTGGAGCGAAGACTCCGCGCCCTCGGATTCAACACGTTCATTCGAACTGTCGACGGCGAGGAGCTGGATCTCGGTGGACTCACGGTGGCGATCCACGTCGAGACCTCGATCTCTGACGGACCGGGTGGTGATTCTGCCCTCGTCGTCGGCGACGGCGAAACTCGGTTGGTCAACCAGAATGATTGTCGCACCTCTGATCTCGCGGACCTTCGCCGTCACGGCCCGATCGATCTCCATTGGCTGCAGTACAGCGGAGCCATCTGGTACCCAATGGTCTACGAGGAACCGGCCGAGACGATGCGGGCACTCGTCGACGCGAAGGTCGACAGCCAGTTCACGCGAGCGATGAAATACGTCGAAGCCCTCGACGCAAAAGCCGTCGTCCCGAGCGCCGGGCCGCCGTGCTTTCTCGACCCCGACCTGTTCCACCTCAACGTGGTCACCGGTGACGAACTGAGCATTTTTGCGGACCAGCCATCCTTTCTGCACCGATTGGCCGACGTTGGTCGCACCGGGATCCTGGCGATACCCGGCACTGCGATCGAGATCTCGACCGACGGCTGCACGGTCCTGCATCCGATCTCCGACGCCGAGGTTTCGGCGATCTTCACCGAAAAGGCGCAGTACCTGCGTGCATACCAGGCCGATTGGATGCCGTGGCTGCAGCAACTCCACGCGACCTGGAAGGCACCGGCACCCGGCCTGTTGGACACGCTGAAGCTGTGGTGGGAGCCACTGCTGGCGATGGCACCGAATCTGCGAAACGCTGTCGGTGCCAATTGCCTGATGATCCTCGGTGACGTCGAGGTCGTGATCGACTTCATCCAGGGCGAGGTCCGCGAGTTCGATGGCGAGCCGTATCGCTACCGATTCAACATCCAACGGGAGTTGGTCGAAACCGTTGTCGCCAACCGGTCAGTCGACTGGAGCAACGCGCTCTTTCTGTCGTGTCGATTCACGGCCTGGCGCGAGGGCCCGTTCAACGAGTACCTCTACAACTTCTTCAAGAGTCTGTCGGTCGAACGGATGCGCCGAGCCGAGAGCGAGGCCCGTCGCAAGCTGGATCCGCCCGACGCTACCGAGGAAATCGAACTCGGCGGCTACCTGATGGAGCGTGCCTGCCCCCATCGCCAAGCCGATCTCAGCGTTTTTGGCGAGATCGACGGTGGCGTGCTCGTGTGCACGCTCCACGGGTGGCGCTTCGACTTGGAAACGGGAGAATGTCTCACGTCGACCGATCGAAAGCTGCAAGTCCGCAGGGCCGACGGCAAACCACCTGGTGGAGACGCTCTACAGGCGACCGTTCGATGATTGACGACTGATTCTTAGCGACAAAAATTTCATCTGCTGAGCGATGAATCAAAGTTTCTGCAGTTATTTGCGCGCGCACGCGTCATACTTGGGGCCGTGCGCCGTCTCGTACACGTGAGGAAATCTCGTCGACACCAGGAATTGCAGGTCGTTCCCGACCGCTGGCCGCAGATCCACGCGTCTTGGGTTGAAGTGATCAACAGTGAGGCCGATCTAGGAAGTGACCGGCTTCGTATTTCGGAGTACGCGGCAGACGTTGTCGAAACACTGTTCGTACGCCCAGCGGGTGTCGGCGGCGCACTGACGCGATTTGGCACTCGCCTCGGCAGCGAGGGCTGGCCGCTGGAGCAAGTGTCGTGCTGGGTGGACCGTCTTGGCGAACTGTGCACGAACTCGTCGGCCAACTCCCTACGAAGCTTCGCTGCCGGCGTGTCGTTGGCACACGGATGGACAGAGGGCAACCTGCGAGGACTGCATTCGGAGAAATGCTTCGACGCAGTCACCGGACTGTGCACGGCCACGGTCTTACGACTTCGGCTACAGCAAGTCTTCGAACAGTGTGCAACGCTTGGATGCGAACCCAACTGGCTGTACCGCCTCATCATCGTCGATGCCGACATTGCAGACATCTCGTCGCTGGAAGCCGATGCTGTGATGGTGGTGCTCACCGATTTGGTCCAGCAACATTTCGCCGCCGGTGAGACGATCACCCGCGAGGGTGGTCGGATCTTTATTCTCGTCAACAATGCAGACGACCTCAACGAGCGGGTTTCAAACCTGCTCGACCAGACCAAGTCACGATCACTGCTGCATGCTGCGCGGGTCCTTGGTTGGGTCGAAGACCTTCCGGCGGCGTCGGCACTCATCGACCGCTACATGGCTGACCTTTCCGTCTGAACCTGACGGGTTTCGATCTATTCGTGGACCCACACCGTGACGCCGATCGGCATCAGGTTGCTGTCCCAGATGAAGTCCATTGCCGGCAGCGAGAGCCGAACGCAACCATGTGAAGCGGGGTAGTTGGGAATGCTGTTGGAACCGTGCACGGCAACGCCGCCGCGGAAGTACTTCGGTCGGTAGATCTTGCCGAGGTCACCCTCCCACCAGCCCTCAGGACGCTCGCGATTCACTTTCCACAGTCCGTTTGGCGTGATCGATACGCCGATCTGGATCTCGCCAGGAGTGTTCTTGTCCTCTTCTTCGTAGGGCAGTCCCGTCGCTGTGGACGTGTTGTACACCCATTGGGTGATCCCGTCGACGACGACAAACAGCAACTGGCGACCCTTGTCCACTTCAATCAGGGTCCCCGCATCGGATTGGCCGTGGCCCTTGATTCCCAGATTGGTGAGATAAGCAGCAGTATCGGCGTTGACCTCTCCGCTGGCAGGAAGGCCGATGTACTTCTGGAACGCCATCACGGCCTGGCGGGTGGTGAGGCCATACTCGCCGTCGGCGCCAGACAGCCAGAAGCCCATCTGCAACAGGCGGAGTTGGAGAACCTGGGTGTCTGGACCGCTGCGCTTGCCGACGGCAACGATCGGCGTCGGAAACGGACCGACGTCGACTTCGTTGGGTGCCAACGAGGGTGTCGTGACAGGCGGCAGCGTTGTGGTGGTCTCCGGAGCGACCGTTGCGGCGGTTGAGATCGCTGCGGCTGGCGCAGGGGTGGTCGGTGCCGCTGTTGCGGGTGCAGCCGTCGTGGTCGCGGCGAGTGTGGTGGGCGTCATCGACGTCGCGATGATTGCGTTGGCGACGGTCGGAACGGCCGTGCCGGAGATGATCGGTGCAATCGCAACGGTGTCCGAGCCGCCGGCTTGAACAGTCGACTCGTTCGCCGCGCACGAACTGAGCCCGAGCGCGACGGCCATGATGCCGACGCCGAACGGGGCAATGGATCGATTGACGGAGCGGGGAAGGAGGGCGCGCGTGGAGGAAGAAAAGGTCATGAGGGATGCAACGCCGAGTTCCGCCCGTTCGACGTGTCGATCGGCTGGCGCATGGTCAACCCTAACCCCGCGACC
>JANOQU010000086.1:0-2298 GCA_031422355.1 Actinomycetes bacterium | reverse complement strand
GAGGTGTTCGTCTTCACGCCCAAGGGTCGGGTGGTGACGTTGCCGATCCACTCGACGACCGTCGACTTCGCCTATGCCGTACACACCGAGGTCGGGCACAAGTGCATCGGCGCCAAAGTCAATGGTCGACTCGTACCGTTGAACCATCGCTTGGCCAGCGGCGATACGTGCGAGATCTTCGTGTCCAAATTGGAGACGGCCAGCCCAACCCGCGACTGGCTGACCTTCGTTGAATCCCCTCGGGCGCGCAACAAGATCCGTCAATGGTTCAGCCGCGAGCGTCGAGACGATGCGCTCGAGTCCGGTCGAGACGAACTCGCCAAGGAGTTCCGCCGTGAGGCCCTGCCTGTGCAGGGGATGTGGGCATCGGACATCTTGATCAACGAAATCCATTCCCACGGCTATGTGGATCTGGACACGGCCCTGGTCGCGATCGGTGAACGCCACCTGTCCGCTCGATCGCTCGTCCAGAAGGTGGCCCGCGACATGCGCGAGGGCGACCAGGAAGAGCAGTTGTCAGCACCTGTGCTGCGCCCACGAGGTTTCCAACGGGCGAGATCCAAGGTTGGAATTCACGTCGAAGGTCTCGACGACGTTCTGGTCCGGCTGTCGCGGTGCTGTACCCCTGTCCCCGGTGACGAAATCATGGGATTCGTGACCCGTGGCCGCGGGGTCAGCGTGCACCGGTCCGATTGCGCGAACGCTGTGTCGCTGATGAACGACCAGGCATCACGGCTGATCGAAGTCGAATGGGATGGTGAGAACCGCAAGACCGTGTTCCGGGCCGGCGTGGAAGTGGTCGCGCTCGATCGGTCCAGATTGTTGCGCGACGTCGCAAATTCGCTCAGTGAGCAGCACGTGAACATCGTTGCCTGCAGTACCCATACCGGCAATGACCGGGTCGCCAAGATGCGGTTCGAGTTCGAACTCGCCGACCCTGGCCACCTCGACTCCGTACTTCGAACGATCAAGACCATCGACGGCGTCTACGACGCCTACCGCCTGGTCCCCGGCAAAGGCGCATAGCCCGCTCGACGGCGGTTGCGCCCGGGGCGGTCACGCCCCCGCCGGGCCCCGCCCCCACCCGCTCCCGGCGGCCCCGCTGCGCTCGCCGATGTGGTGAAGATCACGCCCATGATCCCGGCAACCACCGTGTCACGGGGACAATCGGGATCATGGGCGTGGTTTTCCCCGGGCCGGTCATCCGGAAACCCGTCGGCGGTTTGAGGCCCTGACCTCTAACCTTGACGCCCATGCCCGAGTTCCAGACCAGCCCAGGGATGCGCGATATCCTGCCGCCGGAGTCCACTCGCTGGCGGCGGTTCCAGGCGGTGTTTGCGTCGGTGGTCGAAGCGGCCGGATACGGCGAGATCATGCCGCCACTGATGGAGGATCTCGGGGTCTTTCACCGCATCGGCGATGCCACCGACGTCGTCACCAAAGAGATGTACGACTTCGTCGACAAGGGCGGTCGCCATGTCGGCCTCCGGCCGGAACAGACCGCCAGCGTCTGTAGGGCATTTGCCCAACATCGCCCGCTCACGCCGTGGAAAGTGTTCTACGCCGGGCCCAACTTCCGCTACGAGAAGCCACAGCGCGGGCGCTATCGGCAGTTCGACCAGGTCGGCATCGAGGTGCTGGGAGCGGACGACCCATACCTCGATGTCGAAGTCATCGCCCTCGGCTGGGAGTTCTATCGTCGGCTCGGCCTTCGCCAGGTGACCCTGCTGCTCAACAGCCTCGGCGAGCCGGCAGACCGCGCCGCCTACGTCGAGGCTTTGAAAGCGTATTTCGAGGCCAAATCTGATCTCCTCACCGAGGAAAGCCGGATCACCCTCGCCAAGAACCCGCTTCGGGTGCTGGACTCCAAGCGCTTTCCAGATCAAGCCGTGATCAGCGCTGCTCCCCGGATCGCTGACTTCTACAGTCCAGATGCCGCTGCACATTTCGAATTGGTCCAGGCCGGTCTCACCGACCTCTCCATTCCATTCACGATCGACGGCACCCTGGTTCGTGGGCTGGACTACTACCGGCGCACGACATTCGAATTCCAGGGTGGCACCTTGGAATCAGCTCAAAATGCATTGGGTGGCGGTGGCCGTTACGACGGCCTCGTCGAATCCCTCGGCGGGCCAGCGACTCACGGGGTCGGCTTCGCGCTCGGGCTGGATCGCACGCTGCTCGCTTGCGACGACGAGGGTGTCTTCGCCCCACCGAGCAACGCAGTCGACGTCTTCGTCGTGGATACAACGGGTGGCCGCGAGGCCCTGCGGATCTGTAACGAACTCCGTGTCGCCG
>JANOQU010000085.1:0-4569 GCA_031422355.1 Actinomycetes bacterium | reverse complement strand
GTGGCATCACCGACCAGGGCGAAAAGAGTGCCTGCCAGGCAACTCAGAAGTCCTACCAGGTCGCCATCGAGGCCTACTACGCCCAGAACGGCACCACAGTTCACCCAGACGGCCTCGCTCTCGAGACCGCCGGTCTGATCCGTCAGTACGACGGCGCCAAGGTCGAAGTGGTCCAGGGCGTCGGTCCGGCCATCTCGCTGGTCGGTGCAACCGCCGGCGGCGAGTGCGTCGGTCAGATCACAACCGGCTGATTCCAGCTTCAAGGATTTGTTGAAAGAGCCGGGCCTTCGGGCCCGGCTCTTCCTCGTTTCTTGGGTTGTTCAACCTGCGGGGATGATTCGCCCCGGAGTCGAATTTCATTGAAATTCCACCACGACAAGAGTTAATTTCAATGTACAATGAATGCATGATCAACCGTTCCTTCGACTCTCTTCGGCTCAGAGCAGCACTCGATCGAGCACCGGTCGTCGTGCTGGTTGGTCCTCGTCAGGCTGGAAAGTCGACGATGGCGCGCCTGGTTGCCCACCCTGTGCCCGGCAACCACTTCGATCTCGAGGATCCCCGGGATGTGAATCGACTCGGTGATCCGACCCTGAGTCTTGCGTCGCTGGAAGGAACCGTTGTGATCGACGAGGCCCAGCGGGCACCCGGTCTCTTTCCGATTCTGAGGGTTCTCGCCGACGAGGATCGGCGGCCCGGACGATTCCTCGTACTCGGCAGCGCCTCCCCCGAGCTGATCGGCATGGCTTCGGAATCTCTTGCTGGCCGAGTTGCAATCGTTGAACTGGCCGGACTCCGCGTGCTCGATGTGGGTGGCGACGAACTCGACACGATCTGGCGCCGCGGTGGACTGCCGCGCTCATATCTTGGTGCCGAAGAGGAGTCCGTTGCGTGGCGTGACGACTACATCTCCACGTTCCTCGAGCGAGACTTGGCGAACCTCGGTGTCCGAATCCCGCCAACCACGATGCGAAGGTTCTGGACCATGGTTGCCCACTATCACGGACAGACCTGGAACGGTTCGGAACTCAGTCGCGCCCTCGCCGTGTCACAGACCACTGTTCGTCGCTACCTCGACGCCCTCACCGATGCGCTCGTCATCCGCCAACTCCAACCATGGTTCGCGAATATCGCCAAGCGGCAGGTGCGCTCGCCAAAGGTGTATGTGCGCGACAGCGGCTTGCTGCATCGCCTGCTCGGATTGAACAGCCAGGTGGACCTACTCGGGCACCCGAAGGTCGGCGCCAGTTGGGAGGGCTTCATCCTCGAGCAGATGATCACGTGCTTACAGATCCGCGATCCATCGTTCTGGTCGACGCATTCGGGAGCCGAACTCGACCTCTTCGCGACGATCGGCGGGCGCCGCCTCGGATTCGAGTTCAAGCGAACTGATCAACCGGCGATGACGGCTTCGATCCGCTCGTCGATCGACACGCTGCAGCTCGACCATGTCTTCGTTGTCCACGCCGGCAAGCAACGCTTTGCGATCAATCGATCGGTGACGGCGCTACCAGCGGCTGAACTGCTGATGTCGGGAGAGGATGCACTGCAAACCTGAACGGTCAGCGCACCATCTCGACGCGCATGCCGTTGGTGTCCCAGGTCGGGTCGACGGGCAGCCGGTTGATCGCTCGCCCGATGGCCCGACGAGCTGTCCAGACAAGGCCTGCTGCGTTGACGACATGACTCCGGCTGGCGCCGTTCGGCACCGGGCGGGTGATGACTTCCTCGACACCCGGCAGCTTGTTGCGAATCAGGTTCGTGCGTTCCAGCACGCCGTCTTGGTGGTACGGGGATGTCTTCAGAGGCACTTCGTCGTTGAGCAAGGTGAAGCTCATGTCTGGATGGGCGGAGAAGAAGTTGCGTTGGTGAAACGGTTGGAACATCTGCTCGGCTTCTCGAAGCCAGCGGAACTTGCGGAAGTCGTCATTCGTCAACCACGGCTCCAACTCACGGGCCGCGGCCTTGGTCGGCGCTTTCAATGCTGCGCGCGATGGCAGCGGTCGCATCGCGACCATCCGAGGCCAGCCGATGTATCGCCGGGTCTGCTTCTCACATTCGCCGTACTGAGTCGAGGGCTCATCGTTGAAGCCCATTGGGATGTTGATCGCTGCTGCATCGAACTTCGGCCTGAAGTCGACCACTTCCATCAACGTCCGGAGGACCATTGCATCCTCGACGACCACTGTGATGCCGGCCAGGCGCGCTGGAACGATCAGCCATCCGCCAGGACACGGCGTAATGCCGGCCAGCCACTTGTAGGGAAGTTGTTTGGCGACCACGATCTACGGATTCTGTCGGTCAGCGCGAGACGAGTTCGGCGTTGCCGGTCGAGGCACCCTGGCCGGATTCGGCCGTTGCTGCAGCCTGCATCTGCGCCCGATTTGTCGCCGCGTGGGCCATGATCTCTTTCGGGTACGCGCTGACTTCGCATGCGGCCTCCATCGTCAGCAGGCCGCTGGCAACCAAGCGGGCGAGGTCCATCTCGATGGTCTGCATACCCTCTTTTTGGCTGGTGGTGATGACGTTGCGCATCTGGCGGCTCTTGCCTTCGCGAACCAGGTTGCGGACCGCTTCGGTTCCGAGCAGAACCTCATAGGCCGCAACGCGTCCACCGCCTTCGACCGCAATCAGGCGCTGGCTGATCACTCCCTGCAGGGCGCCCGCCAACTGGATCTGGATCTGGTCGCGCCGCTCGGCAGGGAACACGTCGACGATTCTGTCGAGGGCCTGTGAGGCGTCGTTGGTATGCAACGTTGCGAACACGAGGTGACCGGTCTCGGCCAGCGACAACGTGATCGCGATGCTGTCGAGGTCGCGCATCTCGCCGAGCAGAACGACATCCGGGTCCTCACGAAGCGCGCTTCGAAGGCCGGCCGTGAAGCTCTCGACGTCGGTGCCGACCTCGCGTTGGTTCACCATGGCGGTCTTGTGACTGTGGAGGTACTCCACTGGGTCCTCGATCGTCAGGATGTGACAGGGCCGCTCCTGGTTGATCCTGTCGATCATCGCCGCAAGTGTGGTGCTCTTGCCGGAACCTGTCGGGCCCACCACCAGGACCAAGCCGTACGGCTTGTTGAGCAGATCGATACACGCGCTCGGTGCGCCGAGTTCTTCCAACGATCGCACCCGGAAGGGCACGACGCGCAGGGCGAGGGCGAGGGTGCCGCGCTGGCGGAAGGCGTTGGCGCGGAATCGCCCGACATCGGGGAGGCCGAACGAGAAGTCGACCTGGTTGTTCTCTGCGAGCTCCGCAGCGTGCTTGGAGTCGAGCAGGGACATGACGATTCGCTCGACGGTGGTGGCGTCCAGCACCGGGACGCCTTCGAACTTGACGAGGTATCCGTCGCGACGTGCGGTCGCTGGTCGCCCGACGCTGAGGTGTAGATCGCTCGCGCCGGCGGACACAGTGGCCTGCAACAGTGCGACAAGCTCTGGGTCTGGTGTGATCATGTGAGTAACCTCCGTTGAGGAGCCGCCCACCGCGGTGCCAATGCACAGCGGGCTGGGAGCTCATGGTTATTGCGTTGACGACGGTCCTGGGACTGTTGATTGGATCGTTCTTGACGGTGGTGGTCGATCGCGTTCCTCGTGGAAAGTCGATCGTGGCACCGGGGTCGGCGTGCGGGAACTGCGGCCTGGAACTCGGGCCGTTGGATTTGGTTCCGGTCTTCAGTTGGCTGGGGCTGCGTGGTCGATGCCGACGTTGCAAGGTCAAGATCGGCATCGAGCCGCTCGTTCTGGAGATCGTGAACGCTTCGTTGTTTGCGGCCTTTGCGGTGCATTTCGACCTGTCGTGGGAGCTCGCCGCGTTCTGCGTATTGGCCGCAGGGTTGGTTGCGCTCAGTTGGATCGATCTGCGAATCAAGAAGTTGCCGCGCGAGATCATTTACGTCACAGCGGCGATCGGTGTGCCCCTGCTGTGCATTGCTGCGCTGGTGCGCGACGAACCGCGGCGAATCTGGATGATGGCACTCGGTGCCGGATGCGCCTTGGCGTTCATGCTGCTCGTGTACGCAATCAGCAAGGGCGGGATGGGCGACGGCGACGTTCGGTTGTCGCCATTGCTCGGGGCGTTCCTCGGTTGGCTCAATCCGGGCGTGGTTGCCGCAGGATTGTTCCTCGGATTTCTGCTCGGATCCGTTGTCGGTGTCGGGCTGATGGCGGCGGGCCGGGGTGGCCGAAAGACCGCCGTGCCGTTCGGCCCGTTTCTGGCCGCTGGCACGGTCGCCGCCGTCTGGCTCGGCCAGCCGATGATCGATCTGATGTTTCATCGCTGATCCCCGGATCGGCGGTCAGCCGACCTAGGCCTGCTGCTTCATGTTGTCGAGCACGCCGTACATCGCAGACACCAAGGCAACGGCGACGAAGCCGACCATGATCCCAACTCCCACGATCATGATTGGTTCGAACATCGTGGTGAACTTCTTGATCCGGCTCTCCAGCTCGCGGTCGAAATACGTCGCAGCCACTTCGAGCTGATCGTCGAGCGTTCCCGTTTCCTCGCCGACCTTGAACATCTGCTTTGCAGCTCCTGGAAACTAGCCGGTGTCGGCGAGCGGCCGGCTG
>JANOQU010000084.1:0-3451 GCA_031422355.1 Actinomycetes bacterium | reverse complement strand
GCTCAGTGAGCACGAAGAATTCCGGGTGCGGGTCCAGCCCGATTACGAAGATGCCGACGCGATCGCGGCCGGTTCGATCCTGGTCAGCTACACCTGCAACGTGCGTCCGTCCGAAGCCGCACAGACAACGATCCGGTCATGGGTCGACGGCGGTGGACGATGGGTGGCGCTGCATGGCACGAACGCTGCACTCGACGTCGGCACGCCCAACGGTGTGGACTCGCCGCGAGTCTTTCCGCTGTGGGCCGACACGCTGGGATCGCAATTCGTGGCCCATCCACCAATCGCTCCATACCTCGTGGAGGTCACTGCGCCGGACCATTGGCTGGTGTCAGGCATCGAAGCGTTCGAGACTGACGACGAGCTGTACCTGTCGGAGTATGCGAACCGCGAGCAACTCGTTGCGCTGTTGCACACGAAGTGGTCTGGGACAGCGCGGGGTTTCGTCGAAGGGGACTGGACCGCCGGGCCGGATCAGCACCTGGTGATGTATTTGCGAGAACTGGGCGAAGGTGCGGTGTTGTACAACACCCTCGGGCACTGCCGCGGGCACTACGACATGGCGCCGATGGTTCCGTACTACCCGAACATCGAGCGCGGCTCCTGGGAACAGCCTGCGTATCGAGAACTGCTCCGCAGATCGCTGCGGTGGGCGCGGGGCGCAAACGAGTAGGAACCTCGGCCACCTGCGGAGATCGTTGGCCGCCTGAGTAGGTTGGAATCAGCATGAGCGCAGTCGAGGAAAGTAACGAGGCTGTGGTTCCGCCGAATCGCATCGGTCGACCACCCAAGCTCGACGAAAATGGCATCCCCACCAGAGAGCGCCTGCTGAAGGCGGCGGTCGCTGCATGTGTCGAGTTCGGCTACGAGGGCGTCACCCTCTCCGATATTGCGCGGCGGGCCGATGTCTCCACGCCCGCCGTCTACAGCCACTTCAGCGGCAAGGCAGCACTGCTCGTCGAGGCGATCAAGCACGAACTGCACGCCATTTCGAGCGTCCGATTCCCTGGCGAAGCAGGGATTCGCGAGATCGCCCGGCTCTGGCTCCAGCCGTCGTTCGCGCCCACCAGAATTCTCGTCGCCGAGTTGCACTGTGCGGCGATTCGCCAGCCCGAGGTCGCTGAGTTGATCGCCGCTTGGCAGCGCGAGAACTCACGCCGACTGCTGCAGTACGGCCTCAGTCTCAGCCAGGTGCGGATGTATTACATGCTCTTACTCGGGCTCTCCCATGCCGACGAGGTCAGCTCGCTCGACGTCAGCCAGACCGACACCGAAGCCGTCGTCAACCAGCTCATCGACGGTTGGTTCGCACATCCGGTTGCGTGATCGCGCAGCGTGACCTTCGCTGAGAGAGCGTTCTGGATGGGCTGCTAGGGTTCCTTCCCGATCGATTATTTAGTAATGCGCGAGGGAGCCCAATGAGCACTACCGTCGCCGTCGCCGACGGCATCTTCACCGTTGACGATGGTCAAATCCGACTGCTTGGAAGTCGCTGCGTTGGCTGCGGGAATCACATGTTTCCCCGTCAGAGCGGCTGTCCGAAATGTATGACCAACGAACAAGAAGATGTCGAACTCGCCACCTCCGGCACGTTGTGGTCCTGGACGGTGCAGGCTTTCCCGCCCAAGTCACCGCCGTATCTCGGCCCCACCGGCGACCAGTTCGTTCCGTACGGGGTCGGCTACGTGGAACTGCCGGGTCAACTCCGGGTCGAGGCTCGACTGACCGAGGCGGATCCCGCCAAGTTGGTCATCGGGATGGACATGCACCTGGTGATCGACCCGCTCTGCATCGATTCCGATGGCAATCACGTCATCACCTACGCCTTCGCACCCACGCAACCGAACGAGTCTGGAGACCAGTCATGAGCAACGTCGCAATCGTCGGGATCGGTATGCACGAGTTCGGCCGCAACGACGGCGTTTCCGGGATGGACCAGGGCGTCGTCGCGGTCCGTCGGGCACTCGCCGACTGTGGTTTGCAGTGGTCCGACATGCAGTTCGCCGTCGGTGGTTCGATGGACGGCGGCGCGGCAGACACGATGGTCAGTCGGGTCGGGCTCACCGGCTTGCCATTCACGAACGTCGTCAACGGTTGCGCGACCGGCGGCACGGCACTCGCCCAGGCGGTGAACACGATCGAGTCGGGTTCCAGCGACCTCGGCATCGCGATCGGATTCGACAAGCACGAGCCCGGCGCGTTCCGGATCAAGGGCCCTCGCGGTAAGGACTGGTATGGCGGCTCTGGCCTTGCGCTCACCACCCAGTTCTTCGGGATCAAGATCACCCGCTACATGCACGAGCACGGCATCACCCAATCCACGCTCGCGAAGGTGTCGGCCAAGGCGTTCCGAAACGGATCGTTGAATCCAATGGCCTGGCGTCGTAAGCCGCTCAGCGAGCAGGAGGTGCTCGACTCGCTGATGTTGTCCTACCCGCTTACCCAGTACATGTTCTGCTCGCCCGGCGAAGGTGGGGTGGCGATGATCCTGTGCCGAGCCGACAAGGCCAAGCAGTACACCGATCGGCCGATCTACCTCCAGGCTGCGGCGGTTCGGACTCGCAAGTTCGGATCATTCGAAGTCCTCGCGCCGTCGATCGCGATCGAGCACGATCCAGGCCCGACGACGGCAGCGTCCAAGGCCGCATTCGAGATGGCCGGCATCGGCCCCGACGACATCGACGTCGCTCAGCTACAAGACACCGAGGCGGGTGCTGAGATCATGCATATGGCAGAGAACGGCTTCTGCGAACACGGCGAGCAGGAACACATGCTGGCTCACGGTGAGACCGAGATCAACGGACGGTTGCCGGTCAACACCGACGGCGGGTGCCTGGCCAACGGCGAACCAATCGGCGCGTCCGGGCTTCGCCAGGTGTACGAAAATGTGCTCCAATTGCGTGGTGATGCCGGTGAACGGCAGGTGCCCAACAATCCAAAGGTCGCCTATACCCACGTCTATGGTGCGCCCGGTATCAGCGGCGTCACCATCCTCAGCCGCTGACGCTCGTCGCAGCCCGCCAGACAGGACACCAATGGAAATCACGACCGAACTGCTGATGGACATGCACCGTCGGATGGTGCGGATCCGACTCTTCGAAGAGGCCGCGGGCAAACTGGCCGAAGCAGCGAAACTGCCCGGCTTCCTGCACCTCTACGTTGGCCAGGAAGCCGTCGCAGCAGGTGTTTGTGCGACGCTTTCCGACACTGACCAGATCACGTCGACGCACCGCGGCCACGGCCACCTCGTCGCCAAGGGCGGGCAGTTCAACGAAATGATGGCCGAACTGATGGGCAAGGCCACCGGCTACTGCAAAGGCAAGGGCGGCTCGATGCACATCTCCAACTTGGAAGTGGGCATGTTGGGCGCCAACGGCATCGTCGGTGCTGGCGCGCCGATCGCGGTCGGCGCCGGGTTCGCCAACAAGTACAAGGGCAACGGCAACGTCGC
>JANOQU010000083.1:0-21138 GCA_031422355.1 Actinomycetes bacterium | reverse complement strand
CTCGGCGCTTCGTCGTCGGTCAGCGATCTGGCCGGCGGCGAACTTGCGATCCTGCGCCAAGCGGCAGCAGCGCTGGACACGTTCGGGCCGAACGCAATCGAGAACTACATCATCTCCAAGTGCGAATCCGTCTCGGACATGCTTGAAGTGGCCGTACTGTTTCGCGAGGTCGGGCTGTTGCGGCCCACGGCCGACTCCCCTGCCCCGACCCAACTCCAGATCGGCATCGTGCCGCTGTTCGAGACCATCGAAGACCTGCAGGCGGCGGGCCGGGTAGTTGATTCGCTCTGGACGCACCCGCAATACGGCCAATGGCTGAACCACCGCAATCGTCGACAGGAGGTCATGCTCGGCTACTCGGACAGCAACAAAGACGGCGGCTATCTGTCGTCGAACTGGGCGCTTTACCGATGCCAACAAGACCTGGTCGATGTCGCTGCACGTCATGATGTACGCCTTCGGCTGTTCCACGGCCGGGGCGGCACCGTCGGCCGCGGCGGTGGTTCCAGCTATCACGCGATCGTCGCCCAGCCAGCAGGCAGCGTGCAGGTCGGTCTGCGGATGACCGAACAGGGCGAGATGATCTCGGCCAAGTTCGCCGACCCGGAACGTGCCCGGCAGAACCTGGAGGCGCTGGTATCGGCCACCATCGAGGCAACGGTGCTGCGCCGACGCGAGGACGGCCACGTGAACCAGCGGTTCCTGGTCGTCGCCGACGAACTGGCGTCGCGTTCGCAAGCCGCATACCGCGGGCTCGTCTATGACACTCCAGGCTTCGGCGACTGGTTCAGGGCGATCACACCCGTCGTGGAACTGTCAACGATGAACATCGGTTCACGGCCGGCGGCGCGGACGAACTCCGGCCGGATAGAGGACCTGCGGGCGATCCCGTGGGTGTTCAGTTGGAGCCAGTGCCGACTGATGCTGCCGGGATGGTTCGGCGTAGGAACGGCCGTCGCTGACTGGGTCGGCACCGATCCCACGACCCGTCAGGCGCGGCTCGACGAGCTGCAGGAGATGCACGAGGAATGGCCGTGGTTCCGGACCGTTGTCTCGAACATGGCTCAGGTGCTGTCAAAGACCGACCTCGGCATCGCTGCCCGATATCAGACGCTTGCCGAAGACGTGCCCGATGCGGATCGCTTCTTCAAGGCGGTGGCCGACGAGCACGCGCGTGCGCTGTGGGCTGCGCAGGTGATGTCCGGTCAGGACGAGTTGCTGTACGACAACCAGGCGCTGAACCGCGGCCTGCGCTACCGCATTCCCTACATCGCCCCACTCAATCACCTTCAGGTCAGCCTGCTGAGACGCTGGCGATCAGGCGACCAGTCCGAACTGATCCAGCGCGGCATTCACCTCGCAATCAACGGAGTCGCCACCGGCCTTCGCAACAGCGGCTGACCGGTTGCGAAAGGTCACCGGCTGAACGACTCGATTGCTCCGACGATGACGGCGAACGCGGAGTCGGCATCAACTCCGGTGAGCACCTCGCAGTTCGGAGCCTGTCGTTCGAGCAGGTGGCGCTGGTCGATCAGTGTCTGACCGCGGGTGTGTTCGCCGCTCGTTTCAACGACCACGTGACGACGCACTCGTTCGAACAACTCTGGGTGAGTGAGGGCGAGTACTGCGCACGGGTCGTGCACCGGGGCGCCGCGCATGTTGTCATGACGGTCGATGTAGGTACCACTGAACCAAAGCAGCAGGTCGGCGAGCAGGCCGGCGAGGCGACCCGGCAGCGCATGCACAGTGGCGATTCGTTCCGGCGTTGCCTGCATCTGATGGGTGACATCGAGCCCAGCCATGATCAGCGGACCGCCGTAGCCGAACACGATCGACGCGGCCTCGGGATCGGCCCAGACATTGAACTCGGCCGCTGCGGTTCGGTTTCCGAACGTGCCGCCTCCCATCACGGAGATGCCGCCGAGTCGGCCGGCGAGATCCGGTGCGGAGCGAAGGGCGAGCGCGATGTTCGTCAAGGGCCCGGTCGGCACCAGCCAGATTCCCTCGTTGGCTCGGCAGGTCTCGATGATGAAATCGACTGCGTTCGGGCTAGCTGCGACACGGGTTGGCTCGGGAAGGTCGGCCCCGTCGAGACCGCTCTCGCCGTGGACGTAGTCGGCGTGGATCGGCACCGCGACGAGCGGTCGATCAGCACCGCTGTGAACCTCGGTGTCCATCCCGAGCAGTTCGGTCATGACCAGAGCGTTGCGAGTCGTCAGGTGCAGCGGCGCGTTCCCGGCGACGGTCGTGATGCCGAGCAGGTTCGTGTGGCGGGCGGCGAGCACGATCGCAATCGCGTCGTCGTGGCCCGGATCGCAATCGAGGATGATCGACATCTGTTTCGGCATGTCGTCGAACCTACTGGGCGGTGTCAGCCGAAGTCAGGCGACCGCCGCAACCGTCAGGCTTCCTCGCCGACATAGGTGCTGAGAACACGATGCATGTTGATGATCCGGCACTCTTCACCGGACAGGGTGAGGTGGGTGAAGCCGGGCTGGTTCAGGCCCTTCTGGAACCGCTTCAGCATCGACAGATCCTGATCAATGACCACACCCAGCGATGCGTCAGCGGGCAATGCGACATCGAACGGGCGTGGCGAATCGGATGCGATCTGGAAACCAACGGGTGAACGGTAGAGCAGGTACATCGTCAGTTCGGCCGAAGCCGGATTCGGGCCTGGCCTCGACGTGAGCACATTGACCATGTCGCCCCACACCAACACGGTGGTGTTCGGGAACAGGTTGTACTGCGACAGGCGCAGGATGCCGTCAGTGTCGTAGGCGGACATGTCGACGCCACGGGTTGCCTGGTGTTCGCGGATTCGCGCGGCGATTGCGTCGCGGATCGATTCGCCATCGGCCAGTGTCGGAGCGGTCTGTTGGTGCTTGTACTCCGGCCCCATCCGCTCGCCCTGCGTTTCGACGAACGACTTCCACACCGCCTGGTCACTGCGATCGCGCAACCGCGGGCTGGCGACTCCGTAACGCTGATGCGACACCGAGTGCCTGTCCCAGATGTGCTGCTCGGTGTTCACATCGTCGATGCTCGCCAACATCTCGGGATGGATCCCCTGGACGTGATACGTCTCGCTGAAGCCGTCGGCAACCACTTTCCAATTGCTCTCGACGGCCGACGTCGTGGTGTACGCGCAGTGGAATTCGTCCAGGTTCGCCCACGCGCTGTCCTCGACAACGCCTTCCAAATAGTCACTCAACAGGCCCGCGGTTGCATCGAGATTGACGAACACGAGCGGACCCCAGGTGTCGACGCTGGCCCGGATCAGGCCGAGTTGATCGTTGTCGAGAACGCCGAAGCCGCGGCGCGACGGCACCTCACGGAGTGCGCCCTGCAGGTCCCATGCCCAACGGTGATAGGGGCAGCGAATCTCGGCGAGGCCGGTGCCGCTGCCTTCGCAGAGTTGGTTGCCGCGATGCAGGCACACGTTCTGAAAGGCCCGCAAACCGCCATCGTCACCGCGTACGACGATGACCGAGTAGCTGCCCAATCGGAATTCGAAGAAGTCGCCGGCCTCGCGAACATGGTCGACCGTGCAGGCAACGGTCCAAACTTTCGGCCACATCCGCTGGTGTTCCAAGTCGGCGAAATGGGCCGACGTGTAGCGCAATGCCGGTACACGGGTCGGGGCCCCTTCGAGAGATGCGTCGAGAGATCCGTCGAGGGCCGTCACGAACCACGACGCTACATCTGACGCAACGTCAGATGTACCAGTGGATGTTCAGCGGATGTCAGTCGGGCAGTTCGACGCCGCGCTGGGCCGTGATCCGGCCGTAAGCATCCGGTCGGCGATAGCGGTCGAAATCGAACAGCGTGTTCTTGTACTTCGCGCACCAGTCGAGGTCGCATCGAGCCACGACCAACTCGTCATCGCTGGTCAGCGCCTGGGCAACGATTTGCCCGCTCGGGGCGACGATCATCGACTGGCCAAGCGAGTCGACACCTTCCTCGACACCACCCTTGGCGACGCCCACCACCCACGTACCGTTCTGGTACGCACCGCTCTGCATCACGAGTGCGTTGTGAAAGCCCTGGAGGATGTCTTGGCTGGGGTCGGGCACATAGTGGATCGGGGTGTTGTAGCCACACAGGATCATCTCGACTCCTTGCAGGCCCATCACCCGGTAAGTCTCGGGCCAACGCCGGTCGTTGCAGATCGCCATCCCGACAATGCCGCCGAACGCTCGCCAGACACCGAAGCCCTCGGTGCTCGGCTCGAAGTAGTAACGCTCGGCGTGTTGGAACGGCCGGTCCGGTTCGTGGTGCTCGTGGCCGGGGATGTGCACCTTGCGATACGTCGCAACGATCGAGCCGTCTCGCTCGACCAACGTCTGCACGTTGTGCCTGTGCGCGGTGCCGTCCTCGTCGGTCTGAAGCAGCGCGTAGCCGAGGCAGAAGCCGATTCCCAGCCGCTTGGCTTCATCGAACAACGGCTGGGTGTCGACGTTCGGCATCGACGTCTCGTACCAGTGGTCGGCTTCGGTGATGTCGTCGACGAACCAGCGCGGGAAGAACGTCGTCAGCGCGAGCTCGGGGTATACGACCAAGTCGACGCCGTGATCGCTGGCCTGATGAAGCAGAGCGATCAACCGCTGCACGACCTCGGCTCGACTGTGATCTCGTTGGATGGGACCGAGTTGGGCGGCGGCGACCGTCAGGATGCGGGACATACGCACCTAACACTGTCGTCGTCACCGGGCAACGTCAAGTGTGGCGATCTGAACGAGGTGGCGTGCACCGTCGCCGACCATCCAGGCCAGGCCTGGGCGAACCGCGATCGGCACCCGTCGCGGCAGCGACACCGCAAGCAGGTCCGCGTCCAGGTCTGACGACGACGCCATCACGATGCCAAGCCGTGACCGGCGAACGGCCATCGTCCAGTGACCGTAGGACGCTCGCAACGAGTCCGCCCGGCCCGCAGCGACAACCGTCAGCCCTTCAACGCGGGAGGCGATCAGGGCCGCAAACGCGCCGGTCGGGTCATCCACCATCTCTGCATCGTCAATCACCACGAGGCGCGCCGATTCGCCTGCAGACGCGAGCGCATCGAGCACCCCTGCCAGGTCTGCACACCCCAGGCCGGCGCGAGCGCTGTTGCGGCGCGGCGCGATCGACACGATCACGCCCGCCGGATGAAGCCTCTGCCACGAACGGGCAATGGTCGCGAGCGTCGTCGACCGACCGCTGCGCGAGGGGCCGATCACCAACATGTGTTCTCCTGCCGCAACTGGCATCGCGATGGTGTCGAGCGACTCAAAGGATCGGCCGATCGGCAGCGCCATCTCCCCTAGCGTCGATGAGCCGGGTCCAAGGTCGTTCCAATCGACTGTCGTCGCCAACACCCCGAGTTGTCGATCAGCGCTCCATCGTGATGCGGCGGATGGCGCCGTCGACGTGGTGTCCATCTCGGTCTCGGCCTCGGTCCGACAAGCGAGGTCGTGCAGGATTCGCTCGTGCACGATGTCGATCTGAGCGACACGGCCACTTCGACTTTCGATCAGCCGACCGGGGATCGGCCCGGGGACCATCGCTGCGCGCACACCGACGACAGATGCATCGAGCGGCTCGTCGAGGTTGAACACCCACCGATTGCCGATCTGGCCGAGCATTGCGCTCGACACCGCAATGGGGCGCACTGCAGACGCAACGATCGACAGGCCGACGACGCGACCGTCGGCAACGAGGGTCTCGAGCTGTCCGATCTCGTCGTACAGGTCGAGACTCTCCAACTCCGCCCGCAGCGCGCCCAATCCGTCGATGACCACGACGGCGTCTCGTCGTTGTTCGTCCGGGCTGGCGAATTTCCGTCGTGTCGTCTCGGCAACCAAGAGATGCAGCATCCGTAACAACCGTTCCGTCTCGTGAATTCGGACGACCGCAACACATCCGGGCACGGCCGACATCAACTCGATACGCGCATCACCCATTGCGTCGATCACGAAGAAGTCCACGGCGGCGTGTCGTGCAACTGCGGTCACGATGGCGAGGAGGGCAGTTGTCGTGCCCGATCCGATCGCACCGAGGAGAAGCAGATGGCCATCATCGGGCACCCATCGCAGGGGGACGAATCGTTGGTGGTCGGGATCGTCGATCAGCCCGATCGCGGCCTGGTCGGCACCACTCGACGGCCCAGACCCGGTGCCATCGCCGAGAGGCGGCAACCACGGTCGATGTGGCGGTTCGATCGAGTTCAGCTCGGCGGCGAGTCGGGTCGATTGCACGAGAACTTTGAGGTCCGACTCCGGCCCGGTGCACGATGCCGTTTGAAACACGACGAGTTCGTCGGCCCCAAGTCGCATGATCGCGCGGCCAGGAGTGGACCTCGCCAGACTCGCAGCGGCCGAATCACCGATCACGTCGAGTGCGTCGTTGCGGTCCTGCACCCGCAACGCGATGCGCAGGTTGGTGTTCGCTTTGATGTCATCGCTGACGACGCCACTCGGACGCTGGGTCGCGAGCAGTAGATGCACTCCCAGACTGCGGCCACGCTGGGCGACACCGAGCAGGGCGCCGACGAAGTCGGGCTGGGCCACGCTGAGCGCGGCGAACTCGTCGATGATCACCACTAATCTCGGCAGTGGCTCGCCCAGCCCACTCGCCCGATACATCGCCAGATCGCTCGCGCCGACGTCTCGGAGGATCCGCTCGCGACGACGCAACTCCGCCTCCAAACTACGGAGTGCACGCGCCGCCAGATTTTCGTCGAGGTCGGTGACGACTCCGACGACATGGGGCAATTCGGCGCACCCATCAAAGGTCGAGCCGCCCTTGTAGTCCACCAGAACGAACGTGATTTGCTCTGGGCTGTGGCGGACAGCGAGGCCGATCACAAGACTTCGGAGCAATTCGCTCTTCCCCGACCCGGTGGTGCCCGCAATCAGACCATGCGGTCCGTCAGCCGCGAGATCCAATTCGACCACCCCATCGGCGGCCAGACCAATGGGCGCCGAGGGTGACGGGTCGGGTCCGCTCGCCTCCCATTGTGCAGCAATGCGATGGCCGAACGCAGCTGGGGCATCGCCGATCTCGCTGCGCAAGAGGTCGATCAGCTCCACCCGTGACGCAAGGCCCGACGCTGTGTCGATCAACTCGGGATCGATCAGGCATGCGATTGAGGCAGTGGCGGCGAACGCCCCGTCGGCCGAGATTCCAGCAATGTTTACGGCCTCCGCCAACGCGGTGACCCGGGTGTCGGCAATCCACCGGCTTCGACCCTGACGGCCGATGATCAATGAGCTGGTCGCGACCGCTGGTACCGCAGCCTCGTCCTCGCAGACGACGAGGACCGCGATCGACCTTCCACTCGCAAGCGCTCGACGCAGCGCGCTCGTGCGGGTGCTGAGCAACTCGGGATGATCGAGAACCACGACCAGATGCCGCGGGTCATCGTCTGCTGGCGACAGCAGCTCGGCGGACCCCGCCGAGGTCGATACCAACACGTCTCCGCTCTGGGCGATGATGTGAGGCAGCCACCGAAGGCAGTCCCAATCTCCGGCCGAGTCGGTGATGACTGCGAGTCGCCAGTCTGCCGGCCCGCTCGCTGCGGCGAGTTGGACGATCATCGACCTGGCGACCGAGGCAGCGGCAGTACCGACCAGTGCCGTCACCGTTGCCTCGCCGAGTGATACGACGACGGGCATTCGGGTCAGCCGCGACGCCTGATCGATCGAGGCCCACGTGCTGGCGGACGTTTCGCGATCGAGACCGGTGACATTCGGCTGCCAGACCAATTCTCCCTCGCCGAGCGAGACTCTGAACGCATCGGGATCATCGCGTCGCACGGCCCACAGCGAGGATGACCGACCATGCATCGATCGCACGGAAGCTTCGAGCGTCGGCACTGAGTCACGATGGGCGGCCGCCACCCGCAGACGCTCGGTCGCCAACGCACCGACGAAGGTCTCGACTGCTTCGGCGTACTCGCGGCTTGCACTCCTTCGCGATCTGACGACACCAAGTTTTTGTACGGCCCAGGTCCCGGCCGCGACCAGCGCGCCGAGAGCGCCGAACATCAGGAACATCAATTGGTCGAACACGACTGCCATCGCCGCCGCTCCCGCCAGACCGATGAGCGTCGGCCACAGTGCGCCCCCGAAGACCCCTGATTGCGGCGTTCGTCGAGGTACCTCGATGGCTGCAGGTTGATAGTCGGATAGCGGTCGTGGACGCCGCAGGAGCGGAGTCCGCCAGGGGTCGATGCAACGCTGGTCCCCGCCGCTCGAACGACTCTGCTCGCGACCGAAGTTCGCCGCGGGATCATCGACGGCAGCGTCGGACACCGGTCGAATCACGAGGACGCTCGCACCGAATCTGATTCGGACTCCTAAGCCGACCGGCATGCACGTCTGGTCGACCTCGTGAAGGACGCGATCGACGTTGATCCCTGCGGCGGCGGGCTGTTCACCGGGCGCTTCGATGCTCTCGACCAGGATGGGCTGGACACCGGCGAGTTGCGTGTAACGGACCGATCCGTCGGGGCGGACCTCGATGAGGGCATGGTGGAGCTCGATCGATCGGTCGTTGCATCGAACTGCAGCACGAGTCGATCTACCGACCACGTGAGATCCGACGCCAAGTTGGATTGCAGCTCCGGCATCAGGGCCTGTGAGCCATACGGCTTCAACCACTCGCTCACCAAACTTCGCCGACTCCGCCGCCACGTGACTGATCGGCACCGCCTCGATTCGGCTGCCGTGACGGATGCCGGTTCCAAGCAACCGTTGGGCCAGGGCAACGGGCTGGCCGTCGATCAACAGCGCATGCAATTCACCACCGGCTGCGAAAACATCGGGCAAGCCCACGATTCGAGCGAGATCGGCGACCGTCGTTGCTGTTCCGACGTTGGCGATGGTGAGCCGTCGACTTCCGGCCAGAGCCACGTCGAATGGCGTGAGCCGTTCGGCCGCGCCTCTCGAACGGACCGGCGTTGGCGTCCGCCGACCAGTCAAGTCGGGGTTGCTCGACAGCCTTAGAGGTTGATGATCGATGCACAGTGTCACGATCTACTGAGTGCTTCGAAGTCCCAAAAACGGAAAAGAATTCAGGTCTCACCAGCCTGTCTTGACGATTTCTTGACAATTGTGAGTGCTGCTGTGAGACCCCGAGTGTTCATCGCTGTGAGGGTCAACGCGCACTCTGGCCGTCATGACCGACGACTTCGCATCACCGCCCGCCCGAGCAATCCTTCTTCCGCCCGTACTGTGCCGCCTTCAAAACGAATGGCGTCGAATCAGCGTCAGCGTTGCGGAATTGCGTGCCGTGCGCCGCTGGGGACTACCGGGGTCGCCGATCTCTTCGCTGGACGACGTACTCGGTCGCGGCGGCTTTACCCACCGACCGAACGCCGAGACCGGACCCGGAACGCCAGCGGCCGAGTCGGCTGACGACTACCTGTTCCAGTTGGTGGAGTTGGCTCAGCATCACCCGCTCGCCGCGAGGATCGTGTTGCAGCGGATCCTGCCTCCGTTGTGCGCGGTGGCCAGGCGTCATTCCCTGAATGATCGACAACGGCATGACCTGATGGACGACCTCGTCGCCAACGCATGGACGGTGATCCGCACCTACCCAACGAGCCGAAGGCGACAAGGCGTCGCAGCAAACCTCGTCCGCGACATCACGTTCGAAACCATCGTCCGGCCAAGTCGCCGACGTTGTGCCCAGGAGGTGCCGACCCAGCACACCGACCTGGGTGATCCGGCCGCCGTCGCCACACTCGAACCGCTGGACGAACTGGTCGAACTGCTCGGTGCTGCCGACGGAGCACGCGAAGTGGACCCTGGTGACGTTGCGTTCATCTGCCAACTGATCAACCATGGACGACCGGAATCAGTTGCCATCGCCCTCGATGTAACGCCGCGTACGGTTCGCAATCGTCGCGACGCCGTGGTCCACCGGATGCGCAATCTTGTCGAACATGCCGCTTGATCGCGCCCGGCCAGCTCAGCTCAGATCAGCTCAGATCAGATCGGCTCAGCTCAGCTCACGGACGCTCGGTGAAGTTCGGATGACGCTTCTCCAGAAACGCCGTGAAGCCTTCCTGGGCGTCGCCGATCTGGGAGGCATTCGCCATCAACTCGATCGCGAATTCGTACGCCCGGGCTTGGGGAAGATCGATCTCGCCATAGAAGCCCTGCTTGCCCATTGCTTTGGACAGAGCGCTTCCCCGAGTCGCTCTGTTGACGAGGTCGAGCGTTGCCTGGTCCAGTTGGTCGGCGGGAACCGCCCGATTGATCAGACCCCACTCGACGGCTGTCGCGGCATCGATGGTGTCGCCGGTGAGGGCCATTTCCATTGCCCGCTTGCGTCCGACATTGCGGCCAACGGCGACCAGCGGAGTGTGGCAGAACAGACCGCCCTTACCCCCGGGAATCGCGAAGCCGGCAGTATCTGCCGCAACCGCCAGATCGCACGTCGCGACGAGCTGGCAACCAGCGGCGGTCGCCAACGCGTGGACTTTTGCCACAACCGGTTGGGGCATCGACTGGATCGCGTCCATCATGATCGTGCAGACCGTGAACAGTTGACGTGCTTCGTCGAGGGTCGCTCCGGCCATGTCACCGAAGTTGTGGCCAGCGCTGAACACTGGACCGTTGGCGGCGAGAATCACCCCAAGTGCGTCGCTCGCGCCGACATGGCGGAACGCCTCGGTCAGCTCCAGCATCACACTCATCGCCAGCGCATTGCGCTTCTCCGGCCGATTCAACGTGATCGTCGTGATCGGTCCATCGGCGGTGACGAGAAGGTGTTCGTAGCTCACATCGCCAGTGTCGCGCAACGCAGTCATCACGTGCGCTGTTCGTGTTTGACTGATGTAGTGATATGTAGTTACATCACGGATACTCTTGCATCGTGAACGCGAGCCTTCGAGAACTCAATGTGAACAGCAGCGCCTTGGCTCGACGTGCGGAGGCCGGTGAGACGATCACGATCACTGATCGCGGCAAGCCGATCGTCGACCTGGTCCCGCACCGCCCAACGACTCTGTTCGCCCGTAAGGCCGATGTTCTCCGCGCGCTGCGCGGGGCCGACCACGACAGCCATACCACGTTCCGCGAGCAACTCGACGCCGTTCTCGACCCCTACTTCGACCACGATGCCGCCAGCTGATGACCCTTCCCCGAGGGCTCTTGGACACGTGCGTCGTCATCGAACTCGGCGGCCGAACGATGGACGAATCGGACATCCCTGATGAGCAGGCGATCACGGCGATCACGATCGGGGAGCTCAGCGTTGGCCCATTGGTAGCGAGCAACGCTGACGAACGATCCCGACGGCAATTGCGACTCCAGGTGATCGAGGCTCAATTCGCCGTTGCGACGCTTCCTTACGACGCCGCGGCCGCTCGGGTCTTCGGTCGGGTCATGGCGACCGCATTGATGCAGGGGCGGTCATCTCGGGCTCGTGTCAGCGACTACCAGATCGCGGCGATCGCAATTTCGCATGACCTGCCGCTCTACACCATCAACGTCAAGGACTTTGCCGCCATCAAGGGCCTCACCGTCATGCCAGTCGGCGCGGTGACCGTTTGAACGATCCTCAGCGAGGGATGATCGTCCCGATGTTCATGATGCCGTTCGGGTCGAACGCCTGCTTCAACGTCTCGAGCATGGTGAACGACGAGCCGTACTCCTGACGAACCCACGGCGCGCGGGCCTTGCCGATGCCATGGTGATGCACGATCGATCCTCCGAATCGCAGGGTCTCCTCGCAAATGATCGAGATGATCGGCAGGTAGTACTCGTCGTTCTCCAACTCGGGAGCACAATCGATGTCGTAGAAGTAGTTGAAATACATGTTCGTGCCGTTGATGTAGCTGTGCGATGAGTGGCCGCCCAAAAGGGTGATGCCTCTGATCTCGGCCCGAATCCGCGGGAGCGCGGCTTCGTAGATCTTGTTGATCGAGCTCCAGTCAGCGGAGATCTCCGTTGTCCGATTCACGTTGCGGCTGGTGCGGATGCGGTCGTCCTCGCGGACCATCTTGTCCTGACCCCACACCAGGTCGTCGAACCACTCGGCGATCAACTGGCTATCGACCGGCTGGCAGCCGGGGTGGCTGGCAACGATCTCGCGAATTCCTTCGGCTGTCGCGTTGGCGATGCCGGCGTTGCCCTCGGCCATGAACAGCACGATGCAGTCGTCAGGCTGGGCAAAGTGCGAGAAGTGGAGTTGGCCATCTTCGAAGTCGTAGAGCCGAGCAACCGACGGCCGGTAGCCCGCCACCATCACGTCACGCAGCACCTCGAAGCCCTCGTCCATCCGCTTCAACGTCCAGCCGAGGAACACGTTGTTCTCCGGCGTGTACGGGAACAGCTTCACCGTGACCTCGGTGATGTAACAGAGCGCTCCTTCGTTGCCGATCACGATGTGGCGGATGTCAGGGCCGGCAGCTCGGCGGGGCACATTCTTGATGCGCGCGACGTGTCCACCCGGAAGCACGATCTCACAGCCGACGACCATGTCTTCGATGCCGCCGTAAAGGGTCGAGAACTGGCCGATACTGCGGGTGGCGACCAGTCCGCCCATAGAGGCGATCGGCTTGGATTGAGGTGAGTGGCCGGTGGTCAGACCGACCTCGCGAGCACGATCCTCCAGCACCTGCAACGGCACACCACATTGCGCAGTTGCCTGCATGTTGTACGCGTCGATCGAGATGATCTGGTTCATCTGCGAACCGTCGAGGATGATCGAGTTCTCGGCCCCGCTTTCGAGGCCACCCTCGGTTGCGGTTCCGCCGGTCCGAGCCACGACGTTGACTTGATGCTCGTCGGCGAACGCGAGCACCTTGGCGACATCGTCGGCGCTTCGGGCCATCACCACGGCGGCGGGAATCGTCATCGTGTACACCTGGAAGATCGCTTGGAGCTTGCGGAAGTTGTCGACGCTGGATCGCTGCAACTCTTCAGGATCGGTCACCACCTGGTCCGGGGTGAGGAGTGCCCTCAGTTGTTCGACGATTTCATGACGGCTGAGGGGCACGGTGCTGCTCTTTCGGTGACGAGTGTTCGGAAGTGACGAGTGTTCGGAAGTGACGGGAGATTGGTTAGTGAAAGAGCGGGTGGGAACGCTCGAACACGGCATCGGTGTGATTGCGGATGTCGTGATAACCGGCATCGGCCATTCGGCGGTAGACAATACCGTTCGCGGCATCGGGGTCGAATCGTTGCCGCGGCTGCATCATCCGGTCGACGGCAACGTCGAAGTCTGGATGCACTCCCGCTGCCACGGCTGCACAGATCGCGGCACCCAAACTTGCCCCGCCGGCCCCGCCTGCCCCGATCGTTCGTGACGCTGGGACGCCGAACACATCAGCGAAGATCTGCATGAACAGCGGGCTCTGCGACCCGCCGCCCGACACGACGATCTCTTCGAATTCGATCCCCAGTTCGGTGCCCATTTCAGCCACGTGGTGGCGCATCGTCAACGCGATCGCCTCCAGGATCGAACGGTAGATGTGTCCCCGCGAATGTCGGGCGTCGAAGCCGAGCATCATTCCCTTGCGGAACGGCTTGTCGGTCGTGGCCAGCCAGTCCAACACGGTCATCAAGCCGTCGCTGCCGGCCGGCACCAGGATGGCCTCGCGCTCCAGATACTGCTCGCGCGACAGGTTGAGTGATGCTGCGCGATCAGCGAGTTCGGGGCCGAGCAGATCGAGGAACCACGTCAGGGTCCACATCCCGCGGCGCACACCGTTGCTCTCGTAGAGGTACCGGTGCGGGATCGAGGCGAAGTTCGTCCAGAAGTGTTCAGGCTCGTAGTGGTTGACGGTTCCGTGCACCATCGCTGCGATGTAGGTGCCCAGCGACACGAGCACCGTCGACACGCCAAGAGTGCCCGCCCCGAGCATCTCGACGGCCTTGTCGTTGGCGGTCTGAACCACAGCAATACCCTGCGGCATGCCCGTTGCAGCGGCGGCCTGTGCCGTCAGTTTGCCGATCACGTCGCCAGGCATCTGCAGGTCGAACAGCATCTCGCGGGTGACGCCGAATTGCGGATAACGCGCTGGATCGTCACTCCACTGCCAGGTGTCGCTGTCGATGGGCCACTGCATCGCGATGTTGTTGGCGGCCGTGTCGCGGAACTCGCCCGTGAAACGATGAGCGATGTATCCCGACGACGTGGTGGCGTAGGCAACCGCTGGA
The DNA here is from genome assembly GCA_031422355.1 of Actinomycetes bacterium. Taxonomy (GTDB): domain Bacteria; phylum Actinomycetota; class Acidimicrobiia; order Acidimicrobiales; family Ilumatobacteraceae; genus WLMZ01. Next base: position 6,985 of record JANOQU010000083.1, on the reverse strand, counting down.
TCGTCCGGCAGGTATGGCTGATACGCGCGGTCGTCCATCCAACTGATGACCGGTTCGACGAGCGAGCCGTCGGCACGAAGGAACGCCTTGCAACAACGCACCGGGCACAGGCCCACTGCAGCGATGTCTGCCGGGTCACCGGAGAACGCCTCCATCGCCTGACGGCTGGCGGCGCCGATCGAGGTCCAGAGGTCGTCGGCCGGATGAAACGCCACACCGTGGCGGGGACGCTCCATCGGTGCAAGCGCGTGCTGTCCGCTGGCGACTGGCGTGCCGGCCGCATCGAACACGACGACCTTCGCGCTCTGCGTGCCGCAGTCGACGCCGATCAGGAAGGGTCCAGTCATTGCAGTATCGGACTACTGCCTCGTCCTAGCGGACGAGGTAGCCGCCGTCCACCGAGAGGATGTGACCGTTGACGTAGTCCGACGCCCGACTCGCAAGGAACACGACCGCACCCATCAGGTCCAGTGGCTCTCCCCAACGATTCGCCGGAGTGTGGTCGAGCACGCGTTGGTTGGTGACGGGGTTGCTCCGTGTATTCGTGGTGATCGCGGTTGCGTAATAGCCGGGAGCGATGCCGTTGACCTGAATTCCGTGCATCGCCAATTCGTCGCAGTACGCCTTGGTGAGACCCGCGATGCCGTGCTTGGTCGCGGCATACGCAGGCGACAGCCGGCCACCGAGGAATGAGAACATCGAGCAGATGTTGATGATCTTGCCACTGCCTTGCGGGATCATGTGCTTGGCCACCTCGTGGCTCATCTCGAACGCCGCCGTCAGGTTGACCGCCACTGTTGCATCCCACGGGACACGGTCGAACTCGATCACCTCGGCGAGGGGACAGATGCCTGCGCTGTTGATCAGGATGTCGATCGAGCCGAGCCGGTCGACACAGGCCTCGACGACACGGCGCGGGGCGCCGGGCTCGGTGAGATCAGTGGAGATGAACTCGAAGATCGAACCCTGGGCTTCCACGAGCGCACGGGTCGATCCATCGTCATTCCCCAGGTTGGGCACGAGGACATTGGCGCCGGCCGCGGCCAGGGCCAACGTGAACGCCTGGCCGAGGCCGGTGTTACCCCCGGTGACGATGGCGTTCTTGCCGGCGAGGTCGAACCAGCTCATCGTGAAGTCTGTGATCGTCATTCGTGCTCGCTCTCGTCCCATCTTCGCGTGCGTCGTCCGCGCTCCGGAGGCCCCGCGCGTCGCTGGCGGATGGTAGTTCGAATCGGGCAATAACTGCAACGCCCGTACCGGGAAAGGTCCAGTCTTCACAGGCTACGCTCGCCTCTCACACGCCCCGACCGCCTGAAGGAATCGACGCATGACCGATCGCCCAAACATCTTGTTGCTGATGGCCGATCAGCTCGGCGCACCGTGGCTCCAGCATGCGGTCACACCCAACATCGATCGTCTCGCGCGTGACGGCGTCAGCTTCGTCAACGCATACAGCAACAGTCCGCTGTGCGCGCCCGCCCGCTACGCGATGTTGAGCGGTCAGCTCAACTCACGCATCGGTGCCTACGACAATGCAGCCGAGTTCGCGTCCAGCATCCCGACGTTTGCGCATCACCTGCGCGGGGCGGGATACCAGACGTCATTGATCGGGAAGATGCACTTCGTCGGCGCCGACCAATTGCATGGATTCGAAGAACGGCTGACCACCGACATCTACCCAGCAGACTTTGGTTGGACCCCGAACTGGGACGATCCCGAAGGCCGGTTCGACAAGTGGTTCCACAACATGGACAGCGTGATCCACGCCGGGGTCACCAACGTCTCGAATCAACTCGACTACGACGACGAAGTCGGGTACCACGCGGTGCGCAAGATTCGCGATCTGGCCCGCACGAACGACGATCGACCATTCATGGCGACCATCTCCTTCACCCATCCACACGATCCGTATGTCGCCCGACGCGAGTTCTGGGACTGCTACGAGCACGATGCGATTCCGCTTCCATCCGTCGGTCCGTTGCCAGATCCGGACCCGCACAGCAGGCGACTTTCTCACGTGATCTCCGCAAGCGCGACGACGGTGACCGACGAGCACATTCGCAACGCACGACACGCGTACTTCGCCAACATCACCTACGTCGACCAACAGATCGGCAAGATCCTCGACGCTCTTGAAGCGCAAGGCATGGACGACAACACCGTGGTCCTGTTCACCTCTGATCACGGCGACATGTTGGGCGAGCGCGGGCTGTGGTACAAGATGAACTTCTTCGAACCCAGCGCCCGGGTGCCGATGATCCTGCATGCGCCCGGCCGCATCGATCCCGGCACAGTCAGTACGGCCACGAGCCTGCTCGACATCGCGCCAACGCTGCTCGATCTCGCCGGTGTCGAGATTCCCAAGTCTCTCGATGGCGGGAGTCTCCTGTCGCTCGGTCGCGACGACCCCGAACGCACGGTGCTCGGCGAGTACCTCGGCGAGGGTGCGATCGCCCCGATCTTGATGATCAGACGAGGCCACGAGAAGTTCGTCTGGTCAGCCCCAGATCCGCCCCAGCTGTACGACTTGGCGACCGACCCGCACGAACTCGACAACCTCGCAACGAGCCATCGACGCGCTGGGGATTACGAGTCAGAGATCCACGACACGTGGGACGTCGCCGCGATCGACAACGCAGTTCGTACCAATCAGCAAGCTCGGGCCTGCGTGGACCGAGCCCTTCGCCAGGGCCGCTACACAGCATGGGACTTCCAGCCGACGACCGATGCGTCAAGCCAATACATGCGCAACCACCTCGACCTCAACATCGTCGAGTCATCCCGCCGAGCGTGAGATCAGACCCCGAAGTGCGATCACCGCTCGGAACGATCGCGGAGCCGGCGCGTCAGATCGATGTGATCCACAGGACCGACGTGATCGTCGTCGGTTCGGGTCCGGGAGGTCTGGCCGCCGCACTGGCGGCTGCGCGCTGCGGGGTCGAAGTCACGCTGGTCGAACGCTTCGGGTGCTTCGGCGGCAACATCACAGCGGTCGGCGTCGAAGGGATCGCGTGGTACCGCCACGAGGCAACGATCGAGGCAGGTGGAATCGGGCTGGAGTTCGAGGAACGGGCTCAGGCGATGGGCGCCGCCGTGCCCGAGAGCCAGTCGATGTCCTACGAACTCGACTCGGAGGGATTCAAGGTGGTCGCCGACCGGCTGGTACTTGAGGCTGGCATCCATCCAATGCTGCATCGCAGCTTTGCTGCCCCCATTCTCGACGGCGAACGGATCACCGGAATTATCACCGAGTCCAAGGCTGGTCGCGAAGCAATGATGGCGCGTGTGATCATCGACGCGACCGGCGACGCTGATGTCGCGTTCCGTGCCGGCGCGCCAACGATCAAGACTCCTGTCGAGCGGATGCAGGCGGCCTCGGTCATGTTCCATCTCGCGGGCGTCGACAAGCGAGCGTTCCTCGAAGGGGTGCGCGCGGATCCGCAGACCTACGCGGATTGGTCCAGCGGCGAGTGGCAGATCGAGACGTCGGGCAAGGAGGACACGATGTTCTCGCCCTTTCTCGGCAAGCCGTTCGAACAAGCGATCCGCGACGGCGTGATTCCTGCAGACCTCACGACGATCGCCGGCACCTGGGGCGCCGTCCACGACACCGGCGAGTTGACGTACATGAACCTCGTGCACCTTGCGGAATGCGACGGTACCGACCCTGACAGCATGACGTTGAACGAGATCGAGGGCCGACGCCAGGCGATGCTGGCAATCGAGGCGCTGCGCCGCTACACGCCCGGATGTGCCGATGCCCGACTCCGCAACTTCGGGATGACGATCGGGATTCGCGACACCCGCAAGATCGACGCCCACTACAACCTCACCGAACAAGATGTTCGCAACGAGGCCCGCTTCGAGGACTCGATCGGTATCTATCCCGAGTTCATCGACGGCTACGGCGTACTGATCCTGCCTACCACCGGGCGCTACATACACGTGCCGTATCGGTCGATGTTGCCCCGATCCGTTCAGGGCCTACTGGTCACGGGCCGGGCCATCGGCGGCGACGGAATCGCCCACGCCGCGACGCGCAACATGGCCTGCTGCGCAGTCGCCGGCCAAGGTGCCGGTATCGCTGCGGCACGCGCCATCCATGCTGGCCGTGACCTCGACGATCTCGATCTCACAGCAATCCATGCGGAACTCGATCGGCAAGGCGTTCGCTACGAATGAGGTTCGTCAGATGATCGAGACCGGCTGAATCTCTGCGGTGAGGTCGATGGCGGGTGGCGCGCTGAGCTGCTCCGCGGTGAGATGGCACTTCGAGGTGTGACCCGGAGAGAGTTCGATGACCTCAGGATCGACGACATCGCAGAGACCCATCACGACCCGATGGCAGCGGGGGTGGAACACACAGCCCGATGGCGGATTGGCGGGGCTGGGGATCTCGCCCTTGAGCGGGATTCGTACTCGTTCGTCGCCGTCGATGCTGGGCACCGCCGAGAGCAGGGCCTCGGTGTAGGGATGGTTCGGCCCGGCAAAGATCTGCTCGGTCGCGCCCAGTTCCATGATTCGGCCGAGGTACATCACCGCAATTCGATCGGAGAGGTATCGGACCACGCCGATGTCGTGGGTGATGAACAGGTAGCTGGCTCGCTCGTTGTTCTGCAAGTTTGCGAGCAGGTTGAGGATGGCTGCTTGGACCGACACGTCGAGAGCACTGGTTGGTTCGTCGCAGACGACGATCCGAGGATCGCCGGCAAAGGCTCTGGCGATCGCAACGCGCTGCTTCAGGCCACCCGACAACTGGCTCGGTCGCATGTCGAGGTGGCGTTGCGAGAGACGCATCGCCTCGGCGAGGTCGTTGACCTTCTTCTCTGCGGCTGCGCCCTTGATCCCGGTGAGTTTGGTGACCGTGCGCATCAGGATCCGACGAACCGTCCACATCCGGTTCAACGCTGAATCGGGGTTTTGAAAGATCATCTGGAAGGCGCGAATCGAATCGACGCGACGATCGGTCATCTTCGCCGCGACCATTTCGCCGTCGAGTTTGATCGTGCCGCCGACGTCGGGTTCGTGGATGCCGAGCAGCGTCTTGGCGAGCGTCGACTTTCCTGAACCGGACTCACCGACCAGGCCGAGCGTCTCGCCCTCCTTGAAACCCAGATCGATGCTGACGAGCGCCGGGATGTCCGAGCCGCGCTGATGGAACGTCTTGGACACGGCGGCGAGTTGCACGATCGTCTCGGTGCCCACGTCGATGTTGGTGCTGCCCTGCTGGAGAGGCGCGCTTCGGTCGATCGATTCAGAGTGGTGGCAGCGTGTCCAATGGCCATCGGTGATCGCAACGACAGGCGGGGCCACGGTGCGGCACACGTCATCGGCGAGCAGGCACCGATCCACGTACACACACGTCGGCAAATCGGCACCGATCAGTGGAAGGTTGCCAGGAATCGTGAACAACGACCGTTCGGTCTTACGTACACCGTGGCGCGGGATCGAGTTGAGCAGCCCCATCGTGTACGGATGGCTCGGGCGATCGAAGACTTCGTCGACCGCACCTTCTTCGACGATGCGCCCGGCGTACATGACGCCCACGCGATCGCACATCGTGCGGATGACGCCCATGTTGTGAGCGATCAACAAAATCGCCGCGCCCGTTTCGCTGCGAAGATCACGGACGAGGTCGAGCACTTCGGCCTCGACGGTTGCGTCGAGGCCGGTCGTCGGCTCGTCGAGCACGAGCAACTTGGGATGACCTGCGAGCGCCATTGCGATCACGACGCGCTGCAGCATGCCACCCGACAGCTGGTACGGATAGCGATCCATGACCCGATCGGGGTCGCCGATCTTCACGCGCCGAAGAGCATCTCGGGCGCTCGCGCGAGCTTGAGTCTTGGATTGGCCGAGAATCCGGAACGCCTCGGCAACCTGGCGGCCGATCTTCAGGGTCGGGTTCATGGCCTGAACCGGATCCTGGTACACCATCGAGGCAGTGGTTGCCCGGAAGCGACGCATCTCCTGGCTCGACATGGCGGTCACGTCCTGGCCGTCGGCCAACACGCGTCCACCTTCGATGACGGCATTGCTGGGCATGTACCGCATGGCTGCGTACGCAGTGGTCGACTTGCCGCAACCCGACTCGCCAACCAGGCCGTAGGCCTCGCCCGGCTGCACACTGAACGTCACACCCCGCAGCACAGAGCGCTCGACGCCGCGCACCCTGTACGACAACCGCAGGTCTTGGACCGAAAGCGCCGCAGCGGCATCGGCTTCCGTTGCGACGTCGCTGTCTGGGGACTTGGGCGTTTCGCTCATGAGCCCTCCATCACGGACTGCACGGAATCAGCGATCAGGTTGGTTGCCACGACGAGGCTGGCGATCGCCATGGCCGGAAAGAACGTGGACCACCAATATCCGGACACGATCGAGTTGTAGTTGTCGCTGACCTGTGATCCCCAGTCGGGTGACGGTGGCGGCGGCCCTGCGCCCAGGAAGGACAGTGTGGCGACGGTGAACACTGCATAGCCGATGCGGACCGTGAGCTCGACGATGATCGGACCGGTGACGTTCGGCAAGATCTCGCGGAACATGATGAACGGCGTTGCTTCGCCGCGGAGCTTCGCCGACGCCACGTAGTCCAGTTCGGTTTCGGCGAGCACGGCTGATCGCACCGTACGGGCGACGATCGGCACGAAGAGCGTCGCCACGACACCGATGACGACCCAGTTCGAGTTGCCGAGGGTTGTCACCGCCAGCAGACCGAGCAGCACCACCGGCAGCGACAGGAACGACTCGACGATTCGGCTGGCAACCGTGTCGAACCATCCACGCAGGTAGCCCATGAACATCCCGAGGATGACGCCACCGATCACGCCAAGCAACGCGGCAATCGGGGCAATTTTCAGAACGTCGCGGGCACCGGCGATCACTCGGGAAAAGACGTCGCGTCCGCCCTTGTCGGTGCCGAAGGGGTGCGACCAGTTTGGCGACTTGTTCAGATCGGTGCGGTAGTCGAGTGGGTGAAATGGAGCGA
>JANOQU010000082.1:0-2016 GCA_031422355.1 Actinomycetes bacterium | reverse complement strand
ATCGAAGCCGGCCGCGAGGCCGCCGAGAAAATCGCAAATGGCGAAAAGGGCGCTGCCCTCAAGGCCGCAGTGAGCGGCGCAGCCAAGGCAAAGGATCGGTTCATCCGTTCGAACCTTCGCCTCGTCGTCAGCATCGCCCGCCGGTACCCGTTGCCGCAAGGCATGGACTTGCTCGACCTGATCCAAGAAGGCAACCTTGGCCTCGAGCACGCCGTCGACAAGTTCGACTGGCGCCGTGGCTTCAAGTTCAGCACGTACGCAACCTTCTGGATCCGCCAGGCCATCGGCCGTGCGTTGGATCAAAAGGCCAGCCTGATCCGTATCCCCGGCGACCGCTCGGCCAGCCCGCGCGCCGCACTGCGTCAGGCCAGCGGAGACGGAGAGACGCTTGATCTCGGCAATGCCGAACTGCACCGACTCACCACACCGGTCTCACTCGACAAGACCATCGGCGATGACGGCGACGCCACTCTCGGTGACCTCATGGCCAACGGCGACGGAACGCCCGAAGATGCCGTGATGGCGATGGTCGACAGCGATTTGCTCGACGAGTTGCTCGGAACGCTCGACAAGCGCGCCCGCTACGCGGTCGAGGCTCGCTTCGGCCTGCTCGATGGTGAGCGCAAGAGCTTCCGTGAAGTCGGCGAGAATCTTGGCGTCACCGCCGAAGCTGCGCGTCGCCTGGTCAGTCGTGCCGTTGCTGGTCTGCGTGAAGACGCAGTCCGCATCCTGGCAGCCTGATGCATCTGGCCGTCAGACCACAGCGAGAAATCTGATGGCACGGTCGTGGACCCCCTCATCGTGGCAGTCGTTTCCGGTCTCGCAGCAGCCTGATTGGCCGGATTCGGGTGCCCTGGACCGCGCTCACAAACAGATTTCTGCGTTCCCACCACTCGTCTTTGCCGGCGAGGCTCGCAACTTGCAGGCCTCGCTCGGCAAAGTCGCGGCTGGCAACGCCTTCTTGTTACAGGCCGGCGACTGTGCGGAGAGCTTCGATGAGTTCTCGGCCGTCAACATTCGCGAGAAGTTGCGGGTCATCTTGCAGATGGCCGTCGTACTGACGTACTCCTTGGGTGTGCCGGTCGTCAAGGTCGGCCGAATTGCTGGCCAGTTCGCCAAGCCCCGTTCGTCACCGTTCGAGACCATCGGCGACGTCGAATTGCCCAGCTTCCGCGGTCACATCGTCAATGGCGCGGCACCAACTGCGGCGGCCCGCGTGGCCGACCCAGAGCGTCTGGTTCAGGCGTATCATCAGAGTGCATCGACGCTGAACCTCGTCCGAGCATTCACCAAGGGCGGCTTCGCCGACTTGAACCGAGTTCACGCATGGACGCAGGAATTCGTCGCCAGCAGTCCAGAAGGCCAGAAGTACGAACAACTGGCGGCCGAAATCGACCGGGCATTGCGATTCATGCGGGCCTGTGGAATGGACACGGAGTCCAACAGTCGGTTGCACGAGGTCGATGTGTTCACCAGCCACGAGGCGCTACTGCTCGGCTACGAGGAGGCGCTCACCCGTCAGGACACAACGACTGGCGGTTGGTACGACTGTTCGGCCCACATGCTGTGGATCGGCGAGCGTACCCGCGAACTCGACGGGGCACACGTCGAGTTTTTGCGCGGCGTTGGCAACCCAATCGGATGCAAGGTCGGCCCTGCGGCGACAGCCGAATACGTGCTCGAACTGTGCCAACTGTTGAACCCGGCCCAGATCCCTGGGCGATTGACCCTGATCAGCAGAATGGGCGCCAATCAAGCCGAAGACAAACTGCGGCCGCTGTTGCGCGCCGTTCGGGATGCCGGGCACCCCGTTGTCTGGGCCTGCGACCCAATGCATGGCAACACCTACACCGCCGTGAGCGGTCGTAAGACACGGGCGTTCGACGACATCTCCAACGAGATCGCCGGATTCGTACGCGCTCACGCTGCAGAGGGAACGTGGCCAGGCGGGATCCACGTCGAACTCACCGGAGACGATGTCACCGAATGCATCGGCGGCGCCGACAAGATCCTCGA
>JANOQU010000081.1:0-4800 GCA_031422355.1 Actinomycetes bacterium | reverse complement strand
TCGTCCAGCATCTGCGCAGGCGAGCGCCAATCTCCCACGATTGGCTCATGGCTTGCTGCCGGTGGATCAGCCCTCATCAGCCAGACCGTAGTAGCTCAGGCTGTGACTCGCGTCGGTGCGAGGTGTGCGCTCGGCCGCCCTATCCACGATTGCCCTGTGCCATTTCGACAGGATCCAACAGTCCCTCCGCTGTGGCTCGATCGAGCGCTCCGTCGTCCACGACCGCGTCGATCAGCGGACGGCGCTGGGCGACTGCCGCCTTCACGATCCGCGACGCTCGGTCGTATCCGATCGAGTCGTTGAGCGCAGTCGCGAGCGCCGGCGTGGACTCCGCGAAGACGCGGCAACGGACCTCGTCAGCCTCGATTCCGTCGACGCACGTCTCGGCGAACTTTGTGCACGCGCGACTCAGAATGTGAATCGACGACAACAGATTCGCCGCCATCATCGGCTGGTAGGTGTTCAATTCGAATTGACCTTGGCTGGCCGCGAACGCGATGGCTGCATCGTTACCGATCACCTGTGCCGAGACTTGGGTGATCATCTCGCACATCACCGGATTCACCTTGCCCGGCATGATCGACGAGCCCGCTTGCAATTCAGGCAGCCGAAGTTCGCCCAGACCGGTCGCCGGGCCAGAGCCCATCAGCCGGATGTCGTTGGCGATCTTGATCAACGACACTGCCAGCCCGCGAAGCAACGACGACGTTTCGACAACGCAGTCGCGGCCGGCCTGCGACGCGAACCGGTCGGGCGCAATCGACAGGGCCACCGAGTGTCGATCCGCAAGCCGAGCGACGACGTCACGACCGAAGCTGACCGGTGCGTTGAGACCATTGCCGACGGCCGTACCGCCGAGCGGGACGCGACCGATCCGCGGGAGTGCGGCCGCCAGCCGTTCGAGGCCCTCGGAGAGTTGCGCCGCATAGCCCCCGAATTCGTCACCGAGCATGATCGGCACGGCATCCATCATGTGCGTGCGGCCTGCCTTGACGACGGAGCCGAATCGCTGCGCCGCACCGTCGAGGGACTCGACCAGCAGGCGAACCGAGGGCATCAACTGATGCGTGATTGCGACGGCGGCGGCCAGGGTGACGGCCGTCGGGAATGCGTCGTTCGACGACTGAGACTTGTTCACGTCATCGTTCGGGTGCACGGGTGCGCCACGGGCGGCCGTGGCCAGATTGGCGATGACCTCGTTGACGTTCATATTGGTCGAAGTACCGGAGCCGGTCTGGAAGACGTCGATCAGGAACTGGTCGTCATGGCTTCCCGCAGCGACAGCGAGGGCGGCTGCATTGATGGCGGTCGCCTTGTCTCGGTCGAGGCTGCCGAGGTCGCAGTTGACGATTGCGGCGTCAGCTTTGATGCTTGCGAGCGCGTGCACGATCGCGATCGGCAACGGCTGACCGGACACGTCGAAGTTGGCGAGCGCATGCTCGGTTTCCTTGCCCCACAACGGCTGCTCAGGACGGACGATAGCCATCAGCGCACCGTATCGGTGATGGGTCGTTCGTCGCAATCAGCCTTTGGGACGTCGACGTTCAGACCTCTGGCGGACCCAACCGAAAATGATCCACCGATACATTTGCCGGATGCGTCACCGTCTCGTCACGATCCTCGCCGCGCTCCTCGTCAGCGCCGTCATCGCGGCGGGTTGCTCCAGTTCCGATGATGAATCTGCCAATGGTTCGACGAACTCGTCGGCCGCCGCGTCATCCGCCCCGGCGACACCGGCCCCGACGACGGATGGTGAATCTGCAGCAGGGTCGACAGCCGCGACGGTCGAGGACATCGTGCCCACCACCACTGTGGCGGTGAAGCCCGTCACGACGTGCTCGGCACCCGACACGACGACCCCTCTCGCCGTCGCCGACCTCGGCAATCAGCAGGACTACGACGTCACGTCGTTTGACGGCACGATCATCAGAACCCACTGGTTCCCTGCACCGCCGCTCGGTGAGTCGACCACTGCACCAACGGTGTTGATGGGACCCGGGTGGGGGTCCGCTGGCGACACCAACGTCGACAGTGCCGGGCAGTTGGGTGCGATCAACATCGGTTCGCTTCGCGCCGCCGGGTACAACGTGTTGACGTGGGACCCACGAGGGTTCGGTGAGTCCACCGGCGTCGTCACGATCGACAGCGTCGAGTACGAGGGTCGCGATGTCCAGCAGTTGATCGATTGGGTCGCAACGCTGCCCGAGGCTTCGCTCGATGGCCAGGGTGATCCGTTGATGGGGATGGTCGGCGGGTCCTACGGCGGCGGCATTCAATTGGTCACTGCGGCTGTCGACTGCAGAATCGATGCGATCGTGCCCGTGATCGCCTGGAACTCACTGACCACCAGCCTCTACAAGAACGAGACACCGAAGTCGGGTTGGACCAGCCTGTTGATCACTGCGACCTTTGGTGCCCCACTCGACCCGACAATCACGCGGGCCCAGGATGCTGGCAACTCGACCGGCACCATCGATCCCGCCGATGTCGACTGGCTTGCCGATCGCGGGCCGGGCGAGTCGGTCGCCAACATCGCCGTTCCGACGCTTCTTATCCAGGGCACCGTCGACACCCTGTTCACGCTCGATGAAGCAATCGCCAACTATCGGTTGCTGCAAGAGGCCGACGTTCCATTGGCGATGCTGTGGTTCTGCGGCGGCCACGGAATCTGCCTCACCGACGAGGGCGATCCAGCACGAGTCGGAACGGCTGCGATTGCCTGGCTGGATCGATATGTCAAGGACGATACGTCCGTCGACACAGGTCCTGCGTTCGAATTCGTCGACCAGGACGGCACGACGTACACGGCTGCTCAGTTCGACACCGGCACCGGCGACCCCGTGCTCGGATCGGGCTCCGGCACGCTCGATCTCGTTGGCGAAGGCGGGGCCGGCCCGGCAGCAGTCGGTGATGATGCAGGCTTGCTCGGAACCTTCGCAGCCCAGATCACGCCGGGTCTGGCAACGAACTCGGTCGACGTCACGATCGAGGCTGGTGATTCCGACAGCGTGATCGTCGGCGCACCGCAGGTCACTCTCAGCTATACCGGTTCAAACGGTGACGGTGACCGACCCCAACGAGTCTTCGCCCAGTTCGTCGATGACACCACCGGCCTCGTCATCGGCAACCAGATCACCCCGATCGACGTCGTCCTCGACGGTCAGCCACAGACGATGACCGTGCCACTCGAAGCCATCGCTTTCACGATGTACGCCGAATCGACGATCACGTTGCAACTCGTTGCGACCACCGTTGCCTATGCCCAGCCGCAACTCGGGGGCAGCGTCACCTTTGACCGAATCGACGTGACGCTTCCCGTGACTGCCGACCTATCCCCTGCGGGCTGATCGGCCAAGCGATCACACCAGATGGAAGATGTTGGCGAAGTGGGTCAGGGCTGACGTCGGCCCGGACTTGATCATCCGCTTGTTCCTGATCGCATGGCGCACTCTGATCCGTCCTTGGCGGACATCCATCCACGTTGCGGCCGATGCGACGAGGACGAGATCCGGGCGAACTCGATCCTCGCCACCCCCCGTTACTGACGACAAGTGGAACGTCTGGTCGTCGATTTGAACCTCGTATCGCTCGTCGATTCCAATGGCCGCGACAGCGTCGAAATGGGCCCGCAGGGCAGCGTCGGCAACCATCGTCGGCGAGATCCGCGTCTGCTCGGATGGCGCCTCGAGTAGCGGCAGTCCATATCGGGCGAGGGCCCGAAGCACCGGTACCGCTTCGCGTCCACGAGCGGTGACGGTGTACACCGAACGGGCCGCCGGAGGCGGAAGTTCGCGACTCTCGAGCAACCCGTGTTCGTTCATCGTTCGCAGGCGCTGGGTCAGCAGGGTCGGGGCAATACCCGGAAGGTGGGTTCGCAGATCTGTGAATCGTTGGTCACCGCGAACGAGTTCGCGCAAGATCAGCAGAGTCCACCGATCACCGAGCACGTCGAGAGCACGGGCGATCGGGCAATACTGTTCGTCGTAGCGCACAGTGGCTGGCATGGCCGAAAGTTTAATCCATTCTGAGTAGTGATTTGTTGTTTTAAACAACTAATCTTCCATCCATGGCGAATCTCCCAAACGTGCAGCCCGCTCCGATCCGTAGCCCCTGGGTCGTGTTGACCTCGACCAGTCTTGCGGTCTTCGCCGTCTTTCTCGATACGACGATCCTGTTCGTCGCGTTCCCGTCGATACGCGCTGATTTCAGTTCGGTCAGCACATCGTCGTTGTCGTGGGTGCTCAACGCATACACGATCGTGTTCGCAGCCTTGCTGATTCCTGCCGGCCGGCTGGCCGACCGGATCGGTAGGCGAAAGTTGTTCCTCGCCGGAGTCATCATCTTCACGGTCGCATCGATGCTGTGTGGCATCGCCCCGACGGTGCCGCTGCTGGTTCTCGCCCGAATCGGCCAGGCGGTCGGCGCTGCGGCACTGGTGCCGTCCTCATTGGCCTTGGTCCTACAAACGTTCCCCCGAGACAAGATTCCGGTGGCGGTTGCGATCTGGGGTGCGATCGGGGCCGCAGCGGGTGCTTTCGGCCCCACGATCGGAGCGCTCGTGGTCGAGAACCTCAGTTGGCGTTGGGCTTTCTTCGTGAATCTTCCGGTCGGGCTGTTCAGCTTTGCACTCGGGCGAAAGGTGCTTCCAGAAGGCCGGGAGTCGAACCCTGGCGCGCTCCCAGATCCCGCTGGGGTTGCACTCCTGGCAGTCGGAATGGCACTCGCCGCGTACGCCATCGTCCAAGCCGAGGACTGGGGATGGGGTAGTGCCCGATTCGCGTCGACCCTCGCACTGGCAGC
>JANOQU010000080.1:0-8124 GCA_031422355.1 Actinomycetes bacterium | reverse complement strand
GTTCCGCCACCCAGAAGCAACTCTTGGCTGGAACGGATCTTGGACAGGTTGATCCCCGATCCGGAGCCGCCCTTGAAAATGGTTCCCTCTTCGCGGTACCAGTTGAGAATGCCGTCCATCGTGTCGTCGACGGACAGGATGAAACACGCGCTCGCCTGCTGAGGAACACCTTTGACGCCGATGTTGAACCAAACCGGGCTGTTGAACGCCGCCCGTTGAGTGGCGAGAATGAATTTGAGTTCGGCGTTGAACGTGTCTGCCTCTGCCTGGTCGACAAAGTAGCCGCCCTCCACGCCCCAAGACGTGACGGTGTCGACGACCCGATCGATGACCTGTCGCAACGACTGCTCACGGTCAGCGGTGTCGGGCGCGCCACGGAAGTATTTCTGAGCGACGATGTTGGTTGCATTCAGCGAGAACGCGACCGGAAACTCGACGTCGAGTTGTTCGAACGCGACCGTGCCGTCTTTCCAGTTGCTGATCCGGGCATCGCGGCGTTCCCAGGAGATCTGGTCGTACGGGTGCACTCCGGCCGAGGTGAAGTGACGGCGGAGGCCGATCGACAGTCTTTCTGGCGCCAAGGACATTCGGGATTCCTGCTTTCGTGAATTCATTCGTGGTTCGTTTTGTGGAGATTCTTCGGGACTGCTTCGGGACCGCATTGGCGACTTTGGCCGTCTTCGGCCGCTTCTCCGGTGGTTCCGAGCGCCAATGCTCGTCCCCAACGCAACACAACATGTTGTGCCTGCTGCCCCCCGACCCGCATTTCGGACACAAGCAGTAGCGAAGTGAAGATTACACCATTGTAGTTACACCGCTGTCAAGAGCAAACGTTCCCAAACTGCAAGATCCGCAAACTTCGGTACTCGTGATGTGGCCGCGGCGAAAGGTCGCAGGTTCGGGAGGTTTCCCGAGCCGCCCCTCCGATGTTCGATCGGACGTTGAATTGTTGGTTCGATCGATCAGCGGTGCGCCCTCTCATCCGCGCCTCGTCGCCGCAGCCCATCACGCCGCACAGCGTAGGAGCGCGTGCCTGTGGAGCGAAAGGGGCATAACCATGTGAATTTGGGCTGAATTTCTGGGGATTGTTGGGGGATGAACGCGCTCACGCTGTGGACATCCTTGACAAACCCCTGACAAAAGGCCACCCAAAGTAGTTGCACTCTTACTGCAATACTGAGAGTGACACTCTTGCCACTTTTAGTACGATGACGTATTCTGAGCGCAGAATAACGGCAGAGCGAAGGCGGACAGCATGTCGAATCTCCGGGCACGAATTACTTCAGACGCATCCAACCTCGTCGCGGGCGCGCTCGTCGCAGCACTCGCCACGCCATCGAAGTAGCGGTGAGACAACTCAGGCAACTCCTGCTGCACGTCTACGTGCTCGCTGCGGTCATCGCGGCTGGCAGTGTCTTTGTGGCCCTGCTCGATCGGGAGCCACTGACGCTTCGGCAACCAATGATCACCTGCGTCTTTGTTGCGATCGTCGTCGTCGGAGAGATCTTCCCATTACGTTGGCTGCGAGTCGAGGGCCGCGAGATGACCTCGTCATGGGCATTTGCAGTCGGCATTTTGTTGATCGAGTCAACGCTCGTTGCGACGATCGCAATGGCAGGCGCGAGCATCACCGCCGAGTTGTTCCGTCACAAAGCCGTGAACAAAATCGCCTTCAACGCCGCCCAGTTAGTCCTCTGCCTCGCCGCGGCGGGATGGGTCTTCAACGTCACCGGTCAAAGCGGAATCCTCACCGATCCATCGAGGTCGGTCGGTCCGATGTGGATCGTTGCGATGATCGGTGCTGGAACGCTATTACTTGCGGTGAATGGCGTCATGACGTCGACAGCCTTGGTACTTTCGGGCCAGATGAGCCTTGCCGAACTCTGGCCGAAAGCGCTCATCTCGGAATCGCACACTGATGGCGCTTTGCTTGCGCTTGCTCCGAGCGTTGTGGTGGTCTCGCATCGAAGCATCCTTTTGCTGCCGCTCGGCCTGCTCATAGCGTTCATCATCCACCGCGTCGCGCAACGAGCAGTCGAACAAGAACATGGCGCAACGCACGACAGTTTGACGGATTTGTGGAACCGGCGAGCGTTCATTGAGCGGCTCGACGCAACGGTCGCGTTGTCGGACCGTTCCTCGCCCTGTCGGGCTGTGCTGGTGCTCGACCTTGACGGGTTCAAGGCAATCAACGACACCCTCGGTCACCACATCGGCGACCAAATTCTGTGCGAAGTCGGCCAGCGCATCGTCGCCCTGCACGGAATCGGTCAGATGTCTGCCCGGCTCGGGGGCGACGAGTTCGCGACCCTGCTCGTTCATGCCAAGAACCGCCAGGAGGCGCTGGATTGGGCGCAGACACTGTACGTAGCGCTCTCCAAGCCGTACACCAGTTTCGGCTTTCCAGTGCAGCTCACCGCAAGCATCGGTGTTGCCATCATGGATAATGACGACGACACCTCAGCGTCGTTGTTGCGGGCAGCCGACATCGCTATGTACGCCGCCAAGCGTGACTCGTTGGGAGTGCACCTCAGGAGTCGCCAAGAGACCGGTCACGAAATCGGTCGGTTGAACTTGATCGCAGAACTCGAAGGGGCCCTCGAACGGAGAGAGCTGTTCGTCGAGTACCAGCCCCAGGCGACCTGCGCAACGGGCGCAGTCTTTGGATTCGAAGCGTTGCTGCGCTGGCAGCATCCGACCCTCGGCCTGATCCCGCCGGCCGAGTTCATGCCGCTTGCTGAACAAACCGAGCTGATGCAGCCGATCACCCAGTTCGTGCTCCGTCGAGCACTGGCTGACCTCGCCGGTTGGAGGGCACGTGGCTGGCAGCTTCGGTGCGCCGTCAACGTGTCTGCCCAGAACCTGCACAATCCTCAGTTCCCGGATATGGTCCGCAAGGCGCTGCACGACCTCGATCTCCCTGGCACTGTGTTGGAGTTGGAAATCACCGAGAACGCCGTCATGACCAAGCGAGAAGTCATTCGCGATGTCCTGAGCCAACTGCGCGAACTGGGCGCTCGGATCGTCATCGACGATTTCGGAACGGGGTACTCGTCGCTTTCGAACATGCGCCACCTCCCACTCGACGGCGTCAAGATCGATCGATCGTTCGTCCGCGACCTCGACAGCGATCACGATGATCTCGTGATCGTGAGTTCGATCATCGAACTCGCCCGCAACCTGCACTTGCAATCGACCGCAGAGGGCGTCGAATCCGCGACAGCCTGGCAACTCCTTGCAGATCTGGGCTGCGACAACATCCAGGGCTATTTGGTTGCTCGGCCGATGACGGCCGCACGGGTGTTCAGCTGGTTGCAGCAGTACGATCCCAACCGAGGGGTCCACGTCAGTTCCGCCCCACCACGAATCAAGCCCCGCCTGCAACTGGTGAACGGCCGGTGACCGTCGGCTCTGATCACTGCGAGCGGGTCAGGCCGGCTGAACTCCTACAGGCGCGACAGCGACGGGAATCCCGTTGAGCACGGAGGTGCCCGACAGCGGATCCATCGCAGTGTGATCGGTGAGAATGTTCGAGTTCACACCGGCGCGCTCCGCTGCGACTCGCAATCGTGAGCCCACCATCGCGTGGCCCCAACCATGGGGCAGGCTGACCACGCCAGGGCGAATGGCATCGGTTACTTCGACGGGTGCCTCGACAGCTCCGACGCGGCTCGTGACTCGCGCATAGCCACCGTTGGAGATGCCGAGATCGGCCGCATCGTCGGGGTGGATCTGAATGGTGCATCGAGGCTTTCCCTTGACCAGCACTTCAATGTTGTGCATCCACGAGTTGTTCGACCGGAGGTGACGCCGTCCAACGAGCATCATCGGTCGGCTGTTATCGCCGACAGCCAAACCTTGCCGATGCATCGATTCCAGAAGACGGGGGACGTCTGCCACGAGCGCTGGATTGGCAAGCTCGATCCGTCCGCTCGGAGTGCGCAGAATCTCCGGCAGTCGAGGTTCGAGCGCACCGAAGTCGACGCCGTGCTCGTTGTCGATCAACAAT
The DNA here is from genome assembly GCA_031422355.1 of Actinomycetes bacterium. Lineage (GTDB taxonomy): Bacteria > Actinomycetota > Acidimicrobiia > Acidimicrobiales > Ilumatobacteraceae > WLMZ01. The sequence continues at coordinate 4,115 of JANOQU010000080.1, read as the reverse complement.
TGCAGCGACGCTCCGCCGGGGCGGGCTCCGAAACCGTCCCCGAACGGTCCGGTTCGCAGCATCAAGTCCAGCAAGCGTTCCGGACCACGTCGCCCATCAGCGGTCAGATGGTCGAGAATTTCAGAAGCGTCTCGACCGAAAATCGGTGAATGTTCGTCGGCGACCGCGTGATGAACCATCGAGTTGATTGCCTTGTCATCCTCCACCGACGGGTCGGCGTCCGGTCCAGCGCCCTGCAGCAACATCGCCAGCTTGGCAATGACCTCCCACTCGTCAGGCTGACCGTCCGCGAGCGGCAGCGGCGGCGGGCTGTAGTTGGCGACGTTTCGAACCGCGAATTGGAGCAGCGCGATGTCGTAGTGGCTGCGTTCCAACTGTGACGGCGGGGGCAGGATGACATCAGCATGACGTGTGGTCTCGTTGAGGTACATGTCGATACTGACCATGAAGTCGAGGTCCGCCAGTGCGGTATCGAGGCGAGCCGCGTTCGGCGTCGAGAGCACCGGGTTCCCGGCCACGGTGATCATCGCCCGCACCCGGTCGTCACCGGGTTCGAGGATTTCATCGGCCATGGCCGCGGCTGGGTACTCGCCCATCACCTCGGGCAACCGAGCGACGCGGGAGTGCCCGCGCCCAATCCGGAATCCACGGCCGGCGCCAGGCTGGCCGGTGCCCGGCCGACCCCGGGTCGACGCTCCCCCGGCAACAGGCATTGCGAACATTGCACCACCAGGTCGATCAAGGTTGCCCGTCAAGATGTTGACTGCGTCGATCAGCCACGACGCTGTGGTGCCGAACTCTGTGGTTGTCGTACCGATTCGGCCATAGACGGTGGCCGTTGGGGCGTTGGCCAACTCATGAGCGATCCGGCGGATCGTTGATGCGTCGATGCCGGTCGCCACTTCGACGGCTTCGGGAGTGAACGGTGTCGACAATTCGCGCAGTTCGTCCACCCCATCGAGCAGCGCGCCGACCAACTCTCCAGGGTCTGCCAGGCCATCAGCAAAGAGCACTTGGACGATCGACATCAGCAGCAGAGCATCCGTGCCAGGCCGAATCGGCAGCCACTCATCAGCCTCCTCGGCAGTTCTGCTCCGCCGAGGATCAACGACCACCAACTTGCCGCCTCGGGCGCGGATCGCCTCGATCCGGCCGGGGAAGTCGGGGGCTGTGCACAGACTTCCGTTCGACGCGTACGGATTGGCACCCAGGATCATCAAATAGTCGGTTCGGTCGAGGTCGGGAACGGGCACCGAGACGGCGGTACCAAAAACGTATGCCGCTGCGACCTGGCGCGGCATCTGATCGACGGTCGAGGCGCTGTAGTGCTGTCGGGTGCCGACCGCCTGGCTGAGCGTTCGGCCGAATGTCAACGCGGAGAGACTGTGCGCCGACGGGTTGCCTTGGTAAACGGCAATCGAGTGACGTCCAGAGGTGGCGATCACGCGGTCGAAACCCTGCTGCACAGCGTGCCAGGCCTCGGCCCATTCGACTTCCACGTGCACGCCGTCTCGGCGAACCAACGGCTTGCGAATTCGGTCAGGATCCTCGTGGAGCTGCTTGAGCGTCGACCCCTTTGGGCACAGAAAACCGTGACTGAAGACGTCATTCATATCCCCGCGGATACGAACGACCTGCTGACCCTTGATCGATATCTCGAGACCACAGCCAGCCTCGCAGAGCGGGCATGTTCGGAACGCTGTGCGGGTGATTGCATTCGACGCCGTTTCGGTCATGGTGCAAGTATCGCGCCGTGCAGCGACTGTATCCCTCACCAGCGGGTCCCACGACGGCGCTGGCCGCGTACGACGTTGTCCGGGCTCGCCACGGAACTGGCCGCCCGTGGATCGGCCTTTGCATGGTTGCCAGTATCGACGGCTCGACTGTCCACGACGGCGCGTCGGCCGGCTTGTCGAGCGACGCCGACCGGGACGTGATGCTGACCCTGCGATCGCTCGCAGATGTGATCATCGTCGGCGCCGGAACCGTCAGGGCGGAGGGCTACGGGCCGCCTCGCACGCCTGGCCAGCGGATCGGCGTCGTCTCCCTCAGCGGCAATGTCGACGTGACCACGGCGCTGTTCACGAGCGGCGCCGGATTTCTGATCGTGGCCGAGGACTCCCCCGACGTCGCTGTCGAGTCCGTCCGGGCGGGTGTCGGTGCGGTCGATCTCGTCGCAGCGATGCATCGACTTCCCGGGTCCCCTCGCTTCGCCCAAGCTGAGGGCGGCGCATCACTGAACGGAGCCCTCGCTGCCGCAGATCTCATCGACGAAATCAACATCACGACGTCGCCGATGATTGTCGGTGGCCATGGAGCGCGAGCAACCGTCAAGGCCCCGCCGCTCGACCATCGCTATCGGCTCGCTCATCTCTGCGAGCAGGACAGCTTTATCTTCAGCCGATACGTGCGCGACTGACCGGCGCCACCACTGGCATCTCAATGTTGATCGGATTGCAACTTGTGCAGAAGTTGCATTTCCTCGACGAAGTCGCCGGCAGCGTCGAAGTTCTTGTACACACTTGCGAACCGGAGATAGGCAACCTCGTCGAGTTCTCGGAGACGGTCCAACACGGCGACGCCAACCACTGCGCTGGAAACCTCGTTGCCGTGCAACCGAGCCTCGTCCTCGACGGACATCGACAGGGCCTGCATCTGATCGGTCGAGACAGGTCGACCCTTGCATGCCGAAATCACGCCAGCCATGACCTTCGAACGATCGAAGGGCTCTCGACCACCATGGGTCTTGACCACCATCAACGGCAACTCTTCGAGACGCTCGTATGTGGTGAAGCGATGCGAGCACTGGGCACAGAGTCGCCGACGCCTGATCGCGCTGCCTTCGTCTGCAAGGCGCGAGTCGACAACTTTGGTGTCATCAGCGCGGCACGACGGACAATGCATTCCTTTCAGGATAGACGCCCGCGACTACGGCAGGGTCAACAGTTGACCAGCATCGATCGACGGACCCCCGTTGGACTGCACCAATCGTTCGAGATAGTCGTCCACGCTTGCATCGCCACGACGTTCATTGGCGATGCTCCACAGCGTGTCGCCGGGCTGAACGATGTAGTTGACAGCGGTGACTGCCGCCGCCGCCCCGGAACCTTCGTTGAATGCTGGCTGGACCGCAGGGATGGAGGCAGGTACATCCCCGCGATCCGCCAGAACCGTGTGCGCAGTGAACCACAGGGTCGCACAGAGCGCTGCAAGAACGAGGCCGACCATCAGCCGCCGCCGCATATAGACGGCGTGCTCGACATGATCGGATGACCACGATCCGAGTCGCACATCGAGACCGGCAACATCGCCAACGTGAGTCATCGTGGTGGTCATCTCCCGTGTTTCTTCTGGATAGTCGATCGCCTGTTCGTCGAACAGACGTACGCAGTCTGCACGAACGACCGTTCGATGTCAACTGCGGATCGAACAAATGTTTTGGGAACGAATGTTTGCCTGGTGATTGACAGCCGCATCGAACGTCCGTACGCTGCCCGCATGACCGAATCGCAGCTCACCGTCCGCCAACGTCAAATTCTCGACGTGATCGAGACCAACGTCCGCGAGCGTGGCTACCCGCCGTCGGTTCGCGAAATCGGCGAAGCTGTCGGTCTGACATCGCCCTCAACGGTCCACAGCCACCTCGCCTCGCTCGAGCGGCTCGGCTTCATCCGGCGCGACGCCACCAAGCCGCGCGCAATGGAAGTTCGCTTCGACCCCAACTCCGGCGTGGCGATGGAACGCCGCCCGGTTCGCCACATTCCGTTGATCGGTGATGTGGCGGCCGGTACGGATGTTCTCGCTCATGAGAACGTTGAAGAGCTCCTGCCGATGCCGGTGGACTTCACCGGCGACGGCGAACTCTTCATGCTCCGAGTTCGTGGCGACTCGATGATTGATGTCGGCATTCTCGACGGTGACTACGTCGTTGCCCGCCAGCAGCCAACAGCTGACAATGGCGACATCGTCATCGCCGGAATCTACGGCGAGGAAGCAACGGTTAAGACATACCAGCGCAAGGGCGCCGTGGTCACGTTGCTCCCGGCAAATCCTCGGCTCGAACCAATGGTCTTCCCGGCAGACGAAGTCGAGATCTTCGGCCGGGTCGTCACCGT
>JANOQU010000079.1:0-12153 GCA_031422355.1 Actinomycetes bacterium | reverse complement strand
GACGTTGATCGGCACGCCGCGCATCTTGAACCCGGCGAACTGGGTCTCGAGATACTCGTTGGAGTTGTACAGATACATGCCGATCTTGCTGTCGGGCTGCAACCCCGCGGCGACGAACGCCGCAGCCAGCCGAGACGCACGATCGTCGTACTCGGTCCAGGTGCGGCGAACGGCACCGTGCACGATTGCTTCGCTGTCGCCGATCTCGTCGGCAATGGATTCCCAAACGGTCGCAAAATGCATTTCCATGCGGTCATGGTAGGCCATCGATTCCTCGGCGCGAAGTGGCCCGCTCAGAGGGCGGGTGCGCTCAGGCTGTTGCCCAGACCAGCAGTTCGGCGCCTTCGGACCCGGCGGTGACGTTGAGTTGGCCGGCGTCTGTCAGCCGGGCAGCCGCCCCCTGATCGAGTTGCGTGGGCTGGCCCACGCCAGTGTCGAGTATTGCCGAGCCGAGCGCGACGAAGACGTGAACATGGGTGTCGTCGGGCACGGTGACCGTTTCGCCAGGCGCCATTCGAGCGCCCCACAGCACGGCGTCGCGCTGGTGGATGAAGATCGAGTTCTCGTGTCCCTTGCCGGAGGCGATCGGGACCAGACCACCCTTGGCGAGCGCATCGTTGACATCGAGTTGCTCGTAGCCCGGCTGCACACCATTGGTGTCGGGTCGAACCCACATCTGAACGAAGTGGGCCGGCACGTCGGGATTCGGGTTCATCTCGCTGTGCCGGATCCCGCTACCGGCAGACATCCGTTGCGCCAGTCCGGGATAGAGCACTCCGCTATTTCCTTCGCTGTCCTTGTGGGCGACTTGACCGCTCAGCACCCACGTCACAATCTCCATGTCCCGATGACCATGGGTACCAAAACCGACGCCCGGGGCCACGATGTCGTCGTTGTTGACCAACAACAAACCGTGGCCCGTGTTCAAGGGGCTGTAGTGCTCGCCGAAGTTGAAGGAGTGCTTTGAGTCCAACCAGTCGATCATGGTGTGGAATCGTTCGTTCGGCCGCTGAATCGTGATCGTCATGCCCCTTCCAACATATTTGCGCGCGCAAGTATTCCACGTGCGCGGCGATGGTCTCAACTGAAGCGGGTGACGAAACCACGTTGTCGGAACACACGCAGCATCCAGGTGGTGAAGGCGAAGCCGAGCAGCAGCATCACGACAGCGCCGATCATTCCACTGACGATCTCACCGGTCGGTAACGGTTTGCCGGCCAAAACGTCGCGCAGTGCGTTGAAGGCATGGGTGCTCGGCAGGATCCTCGCCAGCGGCTGGATCGGGCCGGGGAGTGCGTCGACAGGGTTGAACACTCCACTGAACGCCATCAGTACGTAGTTGCCGCCCCACATCAGAATTTCCGCACCTTGACCGAAGCGCAGGACCACGCCGATACAGGCAATGCCAACGGCCCAGCCAACGACGGTGAGGATCATCGCGATCGGCACAACTGACCAGCCAACCGAGCCGAGGTCGAACCGGAAGAATCCGAATGCGGTGATCGACAACGTGGCGAGCGCGAAGAACACCTTGAAGAATCCGAAGATTGCGGTCCCGGCGAGGTACTCGATCTCGCTGACGGGCGTCGTCAAAACGTTGAGCAGGTTACGGCTCCACGTTTCTTCGAGGAAGCCGACGCCGACGGCCATCTGGTTCTGGAACAGAATGTGGAACAGGATGATCCCGGCGATGAGGTACGGAGTCGCCGTCTGCGCGGAAGAACTTCCGCGGGCGATGTAGGTCGCCAGGCTGCCCCACAGGATCACGTCCATCAGCGGCCAGAACGCAATATCGAACCATCGGTGTGGGGCGCGCCACAACACATACGCGTGTCGGCGCATCACGACCCGAATGCGATGCCAACTCATGACGGCCAACTCATCCGCGCCGCGATTCGTCGGCGAGTTGCATGAATACGCCCTCCAGATCGTCGTAGCCGTAGGTCGCAGCAATCGCGGCCGGGGTGTCGTTGGCGACGATCTCGCCGTTGCCCAGAAAGATCACTCGCTCAGTCAACATTTCGACCTCTCGCATATCGTGGCTGGTGATCAACAGCGCCGCGCCGGACGCGGAACAGAAGTCGAGCAAACCCTGGCGGACCCGAGCAGCGACATCGGGATCGAGGGATGCCGTTGGTTCGTCGAGCACCAGCAGCGCAGGATTGTGGAGGGTGGCTTTGACGATTCCGACCAACGTCCGCTGGCCGCTGCTGAGGGCGTTGCAGAGTCGGTCGCTGAGATGAGTGATGTCAAACCGTTCGAGCGCATCGGCGACTGCCGCTTTTTCGTTGCGAACCCCGTACCAACCGGCGAATACGCCAAGCGCCTCGCGTACCTTCAGACGATCGGGCAACGGCAGATAGCCGGCCGCGAACCCGACACTCTCCATCGCCTTGGAGCGGTGTCGCGGAAGTCGTTGGCCGACGATGGTGACGGTGCCATGATCGGGAAGGACAGCCCCGAGCAGCATCAGCAAGGTGGTGGTCTTGCCGGCGCCGTTCGGGCCGAGAAGGCCGACACGCTCGCCAGTTGCAACACTCAGGCTGATTCCGCGGACAGCCTCGACCTTCTTGAAGGTCTTGCGTAATTCGTGCGCGACCAACACGTCGCCCCCGTCGTAGCCCATCATGGCAGTCTTGCGGATCGCGGCGTCAAGACCGTGCTGAATTCTCAGGCGTGGTCGATTGCCATTGCCGCCCGTCGACCCTCCAGGATCGCCTCCATGATCGTTCGTGGCGCGACGCAGTCGCCAGCGAAGAGATGAGATCCTGGGAGCGGATCGGTCGGTAGACGGAAGCCGCAGTCCACGACGGCGACACATTGGATCGAGCGTTGGACGGCGGTGAACTTATCCTCGACCACGACGTGACCGACCCCGGCTGAGCGGAGCAGAGTTCGTCGCTCGATGCGAACGCCCAATTGAGCGAGACGCACGTTGGCTGGGGCAAGGTCGCCGGATCGGCTGAGTTCATTGCCAGCGATGTTGTCCTGGGTGATCAGAACTGCACGGGGCCCGAGACGTTCCGCCATGGCGATCGCAATCGGGCCACCGATCGGGTCGAACAGCACCACAGCACCGTCGTCGCCGAGCAGAGTCATGTCACGATTCACGTCGACGACATCATGGACGACCGCATCGTCGGAAGTGTCGAACGTGCGAATGCCCGGACGAGCGCCCGTCGCCTGCACGACGACCTCGCCGCGTCGTACTGTCAATTGGGTCCCGAGTTCCACATCGACACCGTGGTGATCGAGTTCGGCCGCCAGCCAATCGACCAACAATCGAGCCGGTCCGGCTGCGGCAGCGACACCGCCGAGTTGGGTCGTTTGTTCGACCAGCCGCACGCGGTGGCCACGTGCTGCGGCAATCCGCGCGGCCTCCATCCCAGCAGGCCCTGCGCCGACCACGACGACATCGCGTGGCCGAGCCGTCGATGTGAGCCATTGCGGATCCTCGGTCTCGCGTCCGCTCGACGGTTCGCCGACACATGTCACGATGGGATTTCGCGCGTCACGGACCTGGCAGGTTTGGTTGCACCTGATGCATGGTCGGATCCGGCCCGGATCGCCCCGCCTGATCTTTGCGACCAGTTCCGGATCTGCAATCTGGGCTCTGGTCATCTCGACCCCATCGCACACTCCGTCGTCGATCGCCCACTCAGCCTGGCCCCAATCGACGATCGAACCCTGCAAGATCACCTGGGTCGTCGACTGGGCAGCGCGAAGAGCGTCGCGCACGCTGCGGCAGACGTCGATGTTGAAACCGGTCGGCTCGTGGAAGTCCGGTCTCGTCTTTTCGATCGTGTAGATCGAGCCTCGGACGACGACGATGTAGTCCAGCCCGAGCAACGCGAGTTCGGTCGCAATGTCCGGTGCCATGTCGGGAGTGATGCCCGCCCACGGAGCGAGTTCGTCGCAGGAGAGCCGAAGCCCGAGCACACCGTGATCACCAAGACCGCGGCGGGCCCCTTCGATCACCTGGCGGGCCAGCAACCGCCGATCCTGCCCCCATTCGTCGCCGCGCTGGTTGGTCAGGCCCGACAGGAACTGGCGGACGAGGCTGTGTTGGCCGGCGTTGATCTCGACCCCGTCCGCACCGGACTCTACGGCGAGTTGTGTGGCCGACGAGAAGCCGTTGACGACGGCTTCGATGTCTTCTGACTCCATCCATTTCGGCACCTCGCGGCTGTTCACTTCCGGCACTCGCGATGGCGCCCACAGCTCGCTCTGGTTATAGGCCGAGGACCCTTGACCGCCCGCGTGATCGAGTCCGGCGATCATCAGTGCGCCGTGGTCGTGACATTGCGAGGCGAGCCGAGACCAGCCAGAACCGCACTGCGCGGCGAGTGGGGCCCGCTCGTACGGCCAGTCGCTGTCGTGCACGCTTGCGCCTTCGGTGACCACAATCCCGCAACCGCCGGCGGCGCGTGCCGCGTGATACTGCACCCACCGATTCGGCAGGGCGCGAGTGTCGTCGCCGAGGTTCGTCACGTGTGGTCCGAACATCACCCGGTTGGACGCCGTTCGTTGACCGAGGCGCAGAGGATCGAGAATTCGCATGGCCTAGCGATTCTTGTCGAGAGACAGCTCTTCGCGCCTGATCAGCCGTTTGATGTTGGACGTGTGCTTCAGCATCACCACGACTCCGAGTGCTGCGATGGCGATGATCTCCCAGGCCGAAGCTCCGAGCGCGGCGGCGCCGATCGGAACCAGCGCAACGACCACGATCGACGCGAGCGATGCCTTGCGGGTCGCCCGACTGATCGCAAGCCAGACAACGGCGAGGAGCGGTGTCACGATCGGCTGCAGAACGAGCATCGCGCCAGCGGCTGTCGCGACGCCCTTACCGCCGGCGAATCGTCGTCCACCGAATCGCCGCAGCAGCGGGTACATGTGGCCGATCGTCGCCGCTGCGGCGCATAAGTAACCGGCGTGTCGGCCAATCGTTGTCCACCCGATTGCGGCCCCGGCGGCTCCCTTGGCGGCGTCGAGCACAAAGACCAGCACCCCGCTCTTCCACCCGAGGACACGACTCACGTTGGAGGCGCCAGGGTTCCCCGAACCTTCGTGGGTGATGTCGACACCGTTCGCCCGAGCCACGATCACCGCGCTCGGGAACATCCCGATCACGTACGAGGCAACGACTGCGAACGCAATCACGACCGGGCGTCGAGCACGGTCACTTCGTAACCGTCGAACGCTCGATCAGCCGACACCAACGTCAATCGCTCGGCGACCGCTTGGGCGATGAGCATTCGGTCGAACGGATCCCGATGGTGATCGGGCAGTGCAACCGCAACATCGACGTGCTCCTTGGAAATCGCCAGCCGCTCGAAGCCTTCCGACTCCAGTTGTTCAGCAAGGCCAGGGTCCATGCGCAGTTTTCCTTTGGCCTGCTTGATACCCAACTCCCAGGGCGTGACGACGCTCACCGCGACGTGTGCGGCGGTCGCGATTGCCTCGCGGGCGTCAACGCCCAATTCGAGCGAATCTGTGAGCCACCACAGAACGACGTGACTGTCGAGGAGCAGTCTCATGGTCGTGCCATCAGGCTGGTCACCATGGCGCAGAGTCGTCTCCGCCTTCGAAAAGTGCCTGAATCTCGGCATCGAGATCAGGATCGAACGCACCGGGTCCGACCTGAATCCTGCCCTTCCAAGCTCCCGGCGAGCGGCGAGTCACCTGCTGCTCGATCGGGACGAGGCGAACCACGTGCTTTCCTGCACGCGCAACGATCACTTCCTCGCCCTCTTCGACCCGCCGAATCAATTCTGACAGGCGAGTCTTGGCCTCATGGGTGTTCACGATCGTCGTCGTCATGCAGCAAGCATAGCCCTCCGAAGACAGTCGATTAGCTAACCTCGACTAACTGCTTTCCTGCCGAGGATGAGTCGTACGGGCTTGGTGTGGTCCATGCTCGGCGTGGGGTTGCTGGCCGCGTTGACGCCGACGAGCAGATCTTCGCCGTAGCCGTTGACACACTCCGGATCGGGGCCGTCGAGGGGCAGACCGGTGAAGAACTTGGCGGCCATGCACCCGCCCTGACACGCGTCGTAACTGCCACAACTGCTGCACGCACCTGCAGATTGTGGTTCGCGCAGTTCGAGGAAGAGAGGACTTTCCTTCCAGACCTTGGCAAATCCGCCATCGTCGCGGACGGACCCGGCCTTGAACTCGTCATGAATCACGAACGGGCAGGCGTAGACCTCGCCGATCGGATCGATCAAACACACCACGCGCCCTGCACCGCACATGTTGAGCCCGGGCAATGGGTCACCGAGTGCGTTGAGGTGGAAGAACGAATCGCCGGTCAGCACCGGCCGTTCGGTGTCGGGGTCACCGTGGGCCATCAGCCAGTCGTAGATCTGACGCTGCTGAGCGTTGGTCGGATGCAGGTCGTGCCAACTGTTTGCGCCGCGGCCGCTTGGGCGCAAACGGGTGACCCGTAATTGGGCGCCATAGGCATCGGCCAATGCCTTGAACTCGTCGAGTTGGTCGACGTTATGGCGGGTGACGACGACGCTGATCTTGAACGGGCCGAAATCGGCGGCCCGAAGATGATCCATCGCCCGGATCGCCATGTCGTAACTGCCCGTTCCGCGGACAGCGTCGTTGGTGAGCGCATCTGTTCCATCGAGGCTGATCTGGATGTCCAGGTAATCCATGGCCGCCAGACGGCGGGCCTTGTCGGCGTCGATGAACGCACCATTGGTGCTGAACTTGACCCCGATGCCCTGGCTGATCGAGTACTCCAGCAATTCGAAGAAATCGCGGCGCACCATTGGCTCGCCGCCTCCGATGTTGATGTAGAACACCTGCAGATCACGAAGGTCGTCGAGAACCTTCTTGGCTTCATCGGTGGTCAGTTCGCGAGGGTCGCGCTGGCCGCTGCTGGACAGGCAGTGCACACACTGCAGGTTGCACGCATATGTGAGTTCCCACGTCAGACAAATCGGTGCGTCCAGTCCGCCTTTCAATTGGCTGACGAGTGATTCAACGCTCACGGACGACCTCCGACGACTTCAGGGATTCGAATGCGCTGGCGAAACTGGGCCAGCGACTGGGGTTGATCTCGCACGCCGACAACGTGTCGCGCAACGATGCGTGGTCAGCCAACGCCTTGGCGACGCGGACCACGTCGAGATGCTTGAGGAAAACCAATCGCCGATTGCCGTAGTTGTAGGCGAGGGCTCCGAACGGTTCTGGCCGGAGGGCAACCTGCGGGTTCAGTTCGAGCGTGGCATCCAGCAACGACTCGGGGGACACGGCGTCAGTAAACGCCGCACATGCCGTCGATGGAGATCTCCTCGACCAGCAGTTCATCCTCGATCAGTGCGACATCGATCAGCGCGACATCACTCGATTCGGCAATGTCGAAACCGGCCGACTCCGTGCCTGCAACCTGCGTCATTGTTGTCTCGTCCATCACAACCTCCACTCCGATATTCGCACGCTACGACGTCACGCCTCGTTTCGCCAACATCTCGGTCATCACGGCGATTTCGGCCTGTTGGCTGGCGACCATACTGCTCGCCAGCCTGATCACGCTCGGGTGGTCCGTGAGGCCAAGCGCCGCCTCCGCCATCTCGACCCCGCCGAGATGGTGGGAGATCATCAGGTGCAGAAACGACACCTCCGCATCTGCGACTGGAAGGTCTCTCAGCGCAGTCACCTGCGGCCGGGTGGCCATCCCCGGCATCAGTCCGGTGTCAGGGTCGAGATGAATCGAGCCGGGCATCGACGCGTTGGTACCCATGTCCATGCCGTCCATCTCGTCGACGTCACCGCTCATCCACGCCATCTGCTGGTTCGTGGTGCCGATGCTCAGACTCCACTCGTCGAGCCAGCCGGTCATTCTGCCGATCTGATTCTGCTGACCGAGCGCGATGTCCGTTGCCAGGAGACGAAGGCCCGGATCCTCGGTGCGGTCACGAATCGCCTCCGCCATCGCGACGGCCTGAGCATGATGGTTTGACATGTCGCGAGCGAAGCCGGCCTCGATCGAATCGTCTCCTGGCGTCGATTTGGAATTGGTGGCATCAGTTGCCATCTCATCGACGTCACTGTCCGAACTGCACGCCGGCACGACCAGCGTCATCGCCAGCGCGACGAACAACCGACCCAGGCGTCTCATTCGATCGGGTCACCCTTCGCGCCACCGCAGGTGACGCCGAGCTCTGGCGTCTGGGGGCCTTCCTGGTAAGTGGCAACGAAGACGGCGAGGCGCAAATCGTCGACGGAATCCAGTCGGAGTTGCGTGCCCCATGCGGTGGCGACGACCGCTTCGGTGTCGGCTAGACCCAGGTACGGCGACACCACGATGTGGCTCTGGCCCCGGGCGAATGCGCGGAGTACCTCGACGTCGTCGGCACTGAGTGACGGGTTGTACGCGAGCCACACTGCGCCATGTTCCATCGAGTGCACGGCGTTCTCGTCGTCGATCGGTTCGTCGTAGACGCCGCAGTTCTGCCACTCGGGACTATGCGCCCCGCCGACCGCTGGGGATTGGTCGTAGTCGACGGAATCCTCGGTGTGGTCTTGGCTAAGGTCTGTAAAGGTCTCCACTGCCGACATATCGATCGTCGGGCCGGCAACACCGGTGTCGCTCGAGGCGTCACCCGTGCTTTCAGCGGTGTCGCCGGCTTGCGAGGCGGAATTCGTCCCGACATCGGTGTCGCTGCTACAGGCTGCGAGGGTGAGGGCAGCAACGACTGCGGCTGCAAAATATGTCGATCGGTTCACACCCGAATTGTGCCAGCGCGAGCGTCACTTCGGATCGCGGCGTGACCACATGAGCGAATTGCCCGAACAATTCGTGGAACGAACCACGCCCTTGGTCCCGCTGTGTGCCAAGGGGTGACACAACGCGGCACCGAGGGCGTGAAACGTGCCAGATCGGGCCAGCTGGATCCGAGCGGAATCTCAGCGGCCTGGGTGGCCGTGCACCGTTAGTCTGTCGGCCCCCGCCGACCCCGAACACCGACCACCGAGCACCGACCACCGAACACCGAGCACCGAGCACTGACCACCTGCGATGACTGACCCGACACTGTTTCCCGAACTCGAGCTCGAACGCGCCCAACTGGCGTACTCGCGCGCCTGCCGTGACGCGATGATCGCAATGTTCGAGCGTGTTGACCCGAAGGACTCCGCAGACGACTTCACCAAGGAGTACATCGAGGTCACTGTCGAGGAGGCACTGGAGGACCTGCGAACCCCCGGCGCCGGCGAGTTCTTCGGTCGGATCGATGACGACCCAACGGTGCTCGGGACCAGTGACCGTTGGTATATCGGCCGGCGCCACATCGAAGATGGCAGCCATGACCCGGTTGTCATCGATTGGCGGGCACCGATCGCGGCACCGTTCTACCGGGCGACGGTGCACGATTCACTCGGGGTCGCCCACCGTCGCCGGTTCATGATGGCCGACGGTGAGATCACGTCGTATCTCGACGAGCAACTCGACAACCCGAATTCTGCCGACGCCGCGAGCGGAATCCCAGATCCTGTGTTGGCCGAGATCGGGGCCGCTAGAACCGGCGAGATGCGCGAGATCGTTGCAACGATCCAGGCCGAACAAGACGTCGTGATCCGAGCCCCGATGCAGCAGGCGCTGATCGTGCAGGGCGGCCCCGGTACCGGCAAGACAGCCGTTGGCCTCCATCGAGCGGCGTACCTGTTGTTCGAACACCGCCGACGGCTGATCCAAGAGGGCGTACTTGTTGTCGGGCCGAACCAGGTGTTCCTCGACTACATCGGCAACGTGTTGCCATCGCTCGGTGAACGCAGCGTGCAGCAGCGAACCGTGCTGGATCTCTGCGTGCCCCGGGTCGAGATCGATGCCACTGACTCCGACGAGGTCGCTGCGCTGAAAGGGGATCCGCGCATGCTCGATGTGCTCCAACGAGCCATCGTCGGCGGGATTCGGTTGCCGACGGAGCCGATCAGAGTTCCGATCGGGGCGCGCACGATCGTGATCTCGCCGGCCGAGTTCGCCGGCTGGGTCGACGCCGCTCTCGGATCCAGCAACGCCGTTCGACCAACAAGTGCCCGCCCGTTCAACCGGCGACGCGATGGACTGCGGGCGATTGCGGAGCGCGAAATCCTTCGTCGCACCGAGAGCGACGAAGCATGGGGCCGAGCCAAGGTGCTCAAGGATGCGATCAACTTGGCGTGGCCGATCCAGCAGCCGACGGCTCTTGTGCAGCGTTTGCTGAGCAACGAATCGGTTCTTGTCGACGCATCTCGCGACCTACTCAACTCGCCAGAGCGACGCTTGCTGCTCACCGGCTCCTCCTCTGCCGACGGGCGCGCCAGCGGGCGGCCGGGGTCTAAGAAGCGCCCCTGGACGGCGGCCGATCAACTGCTTCTGGACGAGGCCAACTCACTGCTGAACGGGCCACCGTTCATGTTCGGTCACGTCGTCGTCGACGAGGCACAGGATCACTCGGCAGTCGGGCTGCGGGTGATCGGCAGGCGCGGACCGAGCGGTTCGTTCACGATCCTCGGCGACCTGGCTCAGTCCACCACACCGGCCGGCCAGCGAGAGTGGCCGATCGTCGCCCAATTCCTGGGCGCGGCCGCCTACGAAGTTGCCCATCTCACCATCGGCTACCGCGTGCCGGAGCCGGTGTTGACGGTCGCCAACAAACTGTTGCCATTCACCAATGTCGACGCCGTCGCGAGCCGTAGCGTTCGTCAGGAGGGCGAACCGCCGACGATGCGCGTGCTCTCGCCAGAAACCGACATCGAGGCGCTGGCCGAAGCAGTCGCCGACGAAGTCGTGGTTGTTCGCCATCGGCACGCCCTGACGGGCGTGGTCGCCCCGTCGCGACTACACGATGCGATTTCGCGTGCATTGGACGCCCGAGACTTGCAAACCGTGACCCGAGTCCAAGACGTCGGGCGCACCCAGATCCTCCTCTTTTCGCCGGAGGCAGTAAAGGGGCTGGAGTTCGACGCAGTGGTTGTCGTGAACCCTGCCGAAATCTTCGACGGCACGGCGCGGGGTGCTCGATTGCTGTACGTCGCAATGACGAGAGCGGTCCAGGTCCTGACGATGGTGGGCGACACGGCGTTCGACGTCGACGCGTTGTAGCGTCTCGAGCGACACGAAATTTTCGGTCACCAGATCAACGCCAGATCGCAAACTCAAACAACGACCGGGGGGTCACCGTGAAGACGAAAGCTGCAGTCCTGTGGGAAGTCAACACCCCGTGGAGCATCGAAGAGATCGACCTCGATCCACCCGGCCCCGGTGAAGTGCTGGTCAAGATTGCGGCGTCGGGCCTGTGCCACAGTGACGAGCATCTCGTCACCGGCGACCTACCGTTTGCCTTGCCCATCATCGGTGGTCACGAGGGTGCGGGGGTGGTTCTCGAAGTCGGCGAGGGCGTCAGTTGGCTTGCCGCTGGCGACCACGTGGTTTTCGGGTTCATTCCGAGTTGCGGCCGTTGCGTCAGCTGTTCGACCGGCCATTCCAACCTGTGCGATATGGGTGCGTTGCTCGGCGTCGGCAAGCAGATCGCTGACGGCACAGCGCGTCACCACGCCAACGGTGAAGACCTCAACCTGATGTGTCTGCTGGGTACGTTTGCCCATCACACTGTCGTCAACGAGGCCAGCTGCATCAAGATCGACAACGACGTCCCGCTCGATCGGGCTTGCCTGCTCGGCTGCGGCGTCGTCACTGGATGGGGTAGCAGCGTCTACGCAGCCCAGGTCGCGCCCGGCGACACCGTCGCGGTGATCGGCGCCGGCGGTATTGGTTCAAATGCGATTCAAGGTGCGCGCCTGGCCGGTGCGAAGCGAATCATTGCGATTGACCCGATCGAGTTCAAGCGCGAGAAGGCGATGGAATTCGGAGCGACTCACACCGCTGCGAGCATGACCGAGGCGTTGCCGCTGATTCAAGAACTGACCTGGGGCACGATGGCGAACAAGGTCATTATGACCATGGGTGTCGGCTCCGGCGAAGTCATCGGCGAGGCACTTGCACTCACGGCCAAGCGCGGTCGAGTCGTGGTCACCAATATCCATCCCGCAATGGAATACAGCGCAAGCATGAGTCTGCTCGACCTGACCCTGATGGAGAAGCAGGTCGTTGGTTCGCTGTTCGGCTCGGGCAACCCCCGCGCCGACATTCCCAAGCTG
>JANOQU010000078.1:0-1619 GCA_031422355.1 Actinomycetes bacterium | reverse complement strand
GTGTCACTGCCGATCTTCTCCCTCTTTCCGGCAGCTGGACTCAGCTGGCGAGTATCCGGTAGACGTTGCCATCGGCGGGCGATGTGACGTAGATGTTGCCGCTCGGTGCCACCGCAACACTGTTGGGTGTGTAGGCCGGGTAGAAAGCCATCACGGTGTTGGAGGGGCTGATCCCTTCGGCCAGCACTGAGGTCTCGCCGGTGGCGACGTCGACGCGGGTCACGTTGCCGCTCCCGGTCTCAACGACGACGAGGCCGCCGTCGGGCAGCGCGGCGAGGCCTTCCGGGGCATCCAGGCCCTCAGCGATCAAACGCGGCGCATCGAGCAGCACCCCGTCAGCCGCGAGTTGCAGGATTGTGCCGTCCGCATGCGAAGCGACGTAGAGCTCGGTTGACGTGGCCGCGAGCCCGGTGGGTGCATTTGCCTCGAACACGGTCTCCGACCCGTCGGCGCTCAGGCGCGTCACGCTGTTGGTGAGTGTCTGTGACGAATAGAGGGCTCCTGCGAATCGGATCACGTCGAACCCGAAGTCGAGGGGATAGGTCGCGACCGCCGCATCGCTCTCGTCGTCCCAAGCCTCGACCCCGCAACCGACCGTCCAGTCGAGGATGAGCAGACTGTCGTCGTCTCGGCGGATCGAACCAACGAGCTGCGGAAGCCCTTCCGGCACGAAACGATCAAGTTCTTCACCGGTACCGCCGTCGAGGGTGACGATCGCCGCCGTGGTGAGCACCGTGACCCGTTCGAACCGTCGACCTCTTCGACCGCGATACCTGATGATGCGCTGAGGGCCGGTTCCTTCACGACCCGAACGGTCCCGTCGTCGAGCACCTCGTGGATCGCGCCGTTCTGACCGTTCGACACGAAAAGACGACCGGTCGAGTCGAACGCAAGGTTGTCGAGCACACCGTCGATCGTCGCCAGGATCGTCTGTTCACCAGTCGTGATATCGACCTCGAGCACATGCCCCGGGAATGCTTCGACGGCATGCAGCACACCGTCAGCGTCGAACTTGACCGCCGAGTAGACACTCTCGGAATTGTCAGCAATGGTCGTCAACTCACCGGTTTCCGGATCGACGCGCACGATCGTCGCCTTGGTCCAACGAGGGGCGTAGATGAAGCCGTCCTGCCCGAAGTCCATCCCGTTGAGCCAACCAGGCTCGGGTGTGACGACACGCGGTGGTGTCGCACCGGTGATATCGACCTCGAACAATCCGTCTCCGATGAAGTCGGCGCCGACGAAGAGACGACCGTCATCGCTGAAGGTGATCGAGTTCGCGCCGGGAGCGACCGGGAGTCGGTCTTCAAGGAGCGTGCCGTCCGGAGCAATGATCCCGACCCGACCGTTGATGATGTCGGTGAAGTAGACCGTGCCGTCCGCAGCGATGGTGAGATCGTCAGCGGAGGCGACGGCGCCGGGGTAGTGCTCAAGGGTCTCGCCCGAGTCCGGATCGACCACGAAGATGCCACTGCCGACCGACGCGACCCACAGCCGATCCTGCCCGTCGAAGTACATACCATTCGGCGTCCCGATCTCGGCGCCCACGGCAAGCAGCGCAACCGGTTCGACTGGCGCCTCGGTGGTGGTGGGCGCCTGGGTGGTGGTGGGGGGCTCGG
>JANOQU010000077.1:0-4057 GCA_031422355.1 Actinomycetes bacterium | reverse complement strand
CGAACGGTGCGGCGGGTGCCGAACAGGTGTCGGGTGCCGCAGTCGTATTGGACTTGTAGGTCGCTCCACCCTCGGTGAAGTCGCCCTCAACCGCCGCTGGAATGACGATCTGAATCACGGCCGGCTTGGGTGGCGTGGTGGGGCCGTCGATGAAGATCGGAGAATTCTCGCCCATTGCATCCACCTCGTCGGCCGACGCGGTGCTGGCGTCTGCCGCCGGCGAGTCGACGCCGGCCGCAGCGATGGTCGGCGAGCCCGCGCCAGACGTGGCTTCACCTCGGGTGAACAGCCAAATAGCCGGCAGCGCAATGACAGTGAACGCTGCGGCGACCGCCAAGCGGCGACGATCGGTGACGTCGAGGTTCAGGGTATCTCCTCTGGCGATATCAGGTCTGGGCCACAGCGTGGCCGACGGCCGCACATGCGGCGAACTACACCGGTGAGGTTACGGAGCGATCCGCGGGAACGCAAGGCATGCTGCGGTGCTGGTGGCAGCAGCAATCGTCTCGTCGGACTCACCCCGAAGTCGGGCGATGAATGCGCCGACCAGCGCAACGTTGGCTGGTTGGTTCGGTCTGCCGCGATGGGGCAGTGGAGCGAGGTAGGGGCTGTCGGTCTCAACCATCATCCGGTCGAGTGGACACAGCACCGCAGATGCTTGGAGATCCACTGCTGTTTTGAAGGTGACGATTCCCGAGAAGCTGAGGAATCCGCCGAGATCGAGGCACCTTTGGGCCTCTGCTGGCCCGCCCGTAAAGCAGTGGAAAATCGTCCGCGTGGGTACGCCGTGCGCGCCGAGCACTGCGAACGTGTCGTCCCACGCCTCGCGGGTGTGAATCACGAGTGGCAAATCGAGTTCGTGGGCCAAGCGAATCTGGGCGACGAATGCGGCCCGCTGCTGGTCGTGGGGCGAACGGTCGTAGAAGTAGTCGAATCCGCATTCGCCGACGGCGACGACCTTTGGGTGATCGAACAGGCTCACGCCGTCGTCACCGGTCAGAATTGTGTCGACACCATTTCGTGCATCGTGGGGATGCAGGCCGATTGTGGCCCAGACGTCGTCGAATTGCTCGGCGACGGCTATCGCAGCGAGCGAGGTCGCCCGGTCACAACCCACAGTGATCATTGTCGTGATCCCGGCCTCGCGGGCCGCAGCGACTGCGGCCGCGGCGCCGCCCGGAATCCGTTCGTCGTGCAGATGACAGTGGTTGTCGATCCAGGCCGGAACCATCGTTCTGCCTGTCAATGCTCGGCGAACCGGCAAACGCGCAGCATCAGGCCGGGATCTGGCGTCGGGGGAACATCGGCTCGCCCTTGGTGACGGGTACCCCGCCCGGGTAGCCGCCCCAATTTGCGGCAGCGGGAAGGCGCTGATCGACAACGAGACCCGAGAGTCCGATCCGTTCCCAAACTTGCTGGGCGGTGTCCGGGATTGCAGGCGACGCAAGGACGGCCACAATCCGAAGCGCTTCGAGGGCATCGCCCATCACCGCGTCGACGCCCGGACCGGGCTCGGCCTTCCACGGCTCGTTGGATTCGAGATAGGCGTTGGTCGCCCGAATCAGTGACCACGTCGCTTCGAGGGCGCGGCTCGGCTGGATCGTCGACCAACCGTGCACCGTTGCCTCGAAAGCAGTGGCGGCGGCTGCCGCAAGTGGACTCTCCACCGCCGGCGCCGGACCGATGCCGTCGCACTTTTTGCCGACGACGGTTGCGACTCGGCTGAGCAGGTTGCCGAGGTTATTGGCAAGGTCACTGTTGTAGCGGCCAAGCAGACCTTCATAGGTGAAGTCGCCGTCCTGGCCGTATGCCGTCTCGGCCAGTACGTAGTAGCGGAATCCATCGACACCGATGTCGTCGACGAGGTCGAGTGGGTTGACGACGTTCCCGGCGGTCTTGCTCATCTTCTCGCCGTCGGACAGCAGCCACCCACCGATGCCCCAACCCTTGGGTAGATCGACGCCAGCTGACATCAGCATCGCCGGCCAGTAGACACAGTGCTGGCGCAGGATGTCCTTGCCGATCAGGTGATAATCGACCGGCCACCATTCAGCAAAGCGATCTGGATCGGTGCCATAGCCAACGGCCGTCATGTAGTTGGTCAGCGCGTCGAACCACACGTACGTGACATGGGCCGCATCCCACGGAATCGGTACACCCCATTTCAAACTGGTACGGCTGATGCTGAAGTCGCGCAGGCCACTCTTGATCAGTCCAATCGCTTCGTTGCCGCGGAAGTCGGGCGTCATCGCCTCGGGGTGGCTGTTGTAGTGGGCGAGTAGCCGATCCTGGAACCGTGACAGGCGGAAGAAGTAGTTCTCCTCTTCCACTTCGTCGACAGGGCGCTTGTGGATCGGACACAGGTTGTCGATGAGTTGTTCTTCGGTGTAGTACTCCTCGCAGCTGACGCAGTACAGCCCGGTGTAGGTACCGAGTTCGATGTCGCCGGCGTCGTAGCACGCCTGCAGCAGTTTCGCGACGCCCGCGTAGTGCCGTGGCTCGGTCGTGCGGATGAAATCGTCGTTGCTGATGTTGAGCTTCTTCCACGCCTGCTCGTACAGCGGCGCGATGTCGTCGACGAACTGCTGAGGGGTCTTGCCGGCCGCTTCTGCGGCTCGCTGCACCTTCAATCCGTGCTCGTCGGTGCCGGTCAAGAAGTTCACGTTCTCGCCCATCAACCGGTGCCACCGGGCGAGCGCGTCGCCGATGATCGTCGTGTAGGCGTGGCCGAGGTGGGGCTTGGCCGTCACGTAGTAGATCGGCGTCGTGAGCGAGAAGTTGGTCACACCGACAGGCTAGGGCGACCCCCGGCTTCGCGGATCGGGGTTTTCGCGGGCGAGGATGGCGCGGTGACCGATTTGGCAAGCACTTTCGAATTCGACCGCGCGACGAAGGTGACCACGACGAATGGATCGCTGTTCTGCGGTGCGATCGAAGACGGGTGGGACATCAATGGCAATGCCAATGGCGGCTATCTGTTGGCGATCGCCGGTGCGGCGATGCGCGAAGCCTCCGGTCGCCCTGACCCGATCACCGTCACCGGCCACTTCCTGGCGCCGGGGCCGGCCGTGCCGGTGACGATCGAGACAGCGGTAGTCAAGTCAGGCCGTCAACTGGTGACGATGACCGGGTCGATGCGGAGCGCCGATCGAGAGTTGCTCCGGGTGATCGGCAGTTTCGGCGACGTTGCCGCGATGACGGGCGGCTTTTCCTATACGTCCACAGAGCCGCCTCAACTTCCACCGCTGGAGGAATGCATGATGCGTGACAGGAACCTCGGCATCGTCACGATCGCCTTGGCGGACCGACTCCGAGTCTGGATGCGACCAGGCGATGCTTCGTTCCAGCAGGGAGTCAAGTCCGGCCGGGCCGTGATGGAGGGTTGGATCGGATTCGTCGACGATCGCCCGATGGACACGCTCGCACTTCTGCTCGTCGTCGATGCGTTTCCGCCGCCGGTGTTCAACATCGACATGCCGCCGGGCTGGGTGCCGACGGTCGAACTGACGGCGCACGTCCGCGGCATTCCGGCACCGGGGCCGTTGATGTGCCGGTTCCACACAGAGTTCGTCCAAAACGGCTTTCTCCAAGAGGACGGCGATGTGTGGGATTCCACCGGCGCCCTCGTTGCCCAGAGCCGTCAACTCGCGCTCGTCCCTCGGGTCTGAGTCGGGATCGTGCGCTGATCAGTGCAGCGCGGCTTGGATGATCGCGTTGCCGAGCCATTCGGTGGCGATGTCTGTTGCGACTTCCGGAGTCCAGTGGACACCATCGGGTCGGGCATCCTGATCCAGGGTCAGTCCCATTGCATCGCTCCATGAGGCGAGGTCGATGGTCGTGACCTGGCCGGGATATGGCGCTGCCGCCAACCGCTCGACCTCGTAGAACGCATCGAATCGGGCCGGGTCGTCGGCGGGCTCCTGCTCTGCTTGCCACTCGTAATCGGTGGCGGGGTACAGGGCCCATGCGACTCGCGGCGCGCCAGCGTCGAGCAGGATCTGGTTGTAGGAGGTGTAGGTCTGCAGGATCACGTCGCGGTAGCCGGGGGACAGTATCG
>JANOQU010000076.1:0-6866 GCA_031422355.1 Actinomycetes bacterium | reverse complement strand
CCTCTTCGACCCGCTCATCGACGGTGCCGGGGCAGACCAGACGGTGCGACACAACGGTCTTGGTCTGGCCGATGCGCCAGGCACGGTCACGCGCTTGATCCTCGACCGCTGGATTCCACCAGCGGTCATACAGAACGACGTGACTGGCCGATGTGAGATTGAGGCCCGTACCGCCAGCCTTCAACGACAGCACCAGTGCCCCTGCGCCCGTCCCCTGCTGGAACTCGGTGACGAGATGGTCTCTGGCCCCGCGGGCAAGACTGCCGTCGTAACACGCGACCGGCTGACCAGTGACCTCGGTGAGGTAGGTCGCAAGGCGGCGGCCCCACGATGCGAAGTGGGTGAAGATCAGGATTCGTTCGCCGGCTGCGAACACCGACTCGATGATCTCTTCAAGTCGGGCCAGCTTGCCCGACCGACCCGCGAGCGGCGAACCATCATCGACATATGCCGCAGGGTGGTTACAGATCTGCTTGAGTGCGGTGATGGCGGCGAGTATCGCCCCCTGCTTGGGTTCGGCATCAGCGTCGTCAGCATGCGCAACCAGCCCGTCGAGGACAGCCTGGTACAAGCCGATCTGCTCGGGTGTCATCGTGCAGTGATCCAACTCATCGATCTTGTCCGGCAACTCGGCCGCGACTTCGGGCTCGGTTTTGGTCCGGCGGAACACGAGGATGCCGTTCAGCGCCCGCAACGCTGCCTCACCCTCACCCTGCATCTGGGCAATGAAGGCCGGCCGCGTCCCGACCAGGCCCGGGTTGGTGAAGTCGAGGATCGACCAGAGGTCACCGAGACCATTCTCGACCGGCGTTCCGGTGAGTGCAATTCGGCTTCGGGCAGCGATCCGGCGCAGCAATTGGGCAGATTCGTTGGTCGGATTCTTGATCGCCTGGGCCTCGTCCAGGACCAAGCGATGCCACGAGCGTTCGGCCAGCATGTCGATATCACGAACGGCGGTGCCGTAGGTGGTGATCACGACGTCGGTGTGTGCCAGCCGGCGAGCGAATTCGGCGTCGTCGGAGCGTGAGGCACCGTGATGAACCAGGACGCGCAGTCCCGGCGTGAATCGCTGCGCTTCCTTGGCCCAGTTGCCGACCACCGCAGGCGGTGCGACGACAAGAACGGCTCCGTGTTCGCTGCGCCCGGCTGTTCGGGCAATATGTGCCAGCACCGTCGGCGTCTTGCCCAAGCCCATGTCGAGCGCCAAACAACCACCCAGTTCAGCGGCGTCGAGGAACGCCAGCCACGCCAACGCTTGGGCCTGATAGCTGCGGAGTTCCCCCTCGAAACCGTCGGGGCTGGTGACCGGCTCGGTCGAGACGTCCTTGGCCCGTTGAAACAATTCGGTCGCCCAACCGCTGCCCTCGACGGAGATGCCACCGGCGAGCGGCGAACCTTCCAAGCCAATGCCGTGGCGCAAGATCTCGGCACCCGTGAGTTGCTTTTTCGACGCCCGCTCGGCGAGCGCGGCTGCCGCCTCTTTGAGATCGACCCGGTCGAGTTCGATCCACTGACCGTGGGAACGCACGAGCGGCCGGGCTTCGGTTGCGAGACGAGCGACCTCTGCAGCAGTCAGTTCGACGTCGTCGAAGAGCACCGACCAGTGCACATTGCTCAGCTGATGGGCACCAACCACCGAGTCACCAGCCGAAATGTCGGCGAACAACCGCAGCGACGGCGACGGTTTGCGTCGCGAAAGGGCTGGTACGCGGACGTCGAAGCCGGCGGCTTGCAGCATCGGGCCCGTATCGGTCATCAACTCCCACGCCTCGGCCTGCGACAACACGACGCGCCCGCGCCGCAGTTCACCGGCGCGCATCAGGACAGGGAACGCACGCTCGAGGCGGGCCAATTCCTCGGCGAGTTGTTTGGTGTCGCGGCTGTCGCCAAGTGCGGACTCGATCGGCATCGGCTTGCCCTTGGCCCCTGGCCCGAAAACCTGCAGCAGCCATGCGTTGCCCGAGTCCGGCGATTCGAGGGCGACGATCAATTGCGGCCGGTTGCTGGCCGTCACCGACCCAGACCATTGGCTCATCCGCCGCGCCAACTCTGAGGCCGGGACCGTTGGCGCTTGGAACGGTGAGCCGTTGAGGCGGGTCGTGAACGCATCGGCGAGTTGCGACGAATTGCTGATCGCTGGCGGAGGAGCCGGTAATTCGAGTCGGCTCGCAGCCTCGCTGACGATTGCTTCGACCACCGCCGCGATGACGGCATGACTGATCGCTCGGGCGTCGGCGGTTTCCATCGTCGCGACCGGCCCCGGCATCGAGCCGATCAGTTGCTTCAGTTCGGCGTCGTCGAGCAGTGCCGGCAACCACTTGACCGCTGCGTCGACGAATCTGCTCTGGGGCTGTTTGGTGAAGCGAATCGTCGGAACGACTGCGCCAGCGGCGACCAGCCGAACACCTTCGAGGGCGGCTCGTCCGAGCCACACCACGCTCTGGCCAACACCGGTGCGCCCGAGTCCGCCGGCAACCGCGATCAGCCAACCAAGCGCGCCCTTGACAGGGATCGTCAGCGCTTCTGCGCGAATACCCGACGGCAGCAGCACGCTGGGGCACGGTTCCCAACCAACCGCTGGCCCGCCGATCGCCTCGAGACGGTCGGCGAGTTCTGCGTTGGTCGCCGCAGGAGTTCCGGGCCCAGCAGCCCACACGACGATCTGGCCATTCGACCACGACGCCTGCAGCCGCACTTCGCCGACCACCTCGCCGACCACTTCGACACCGGCTTCCGATGTCGGAACCAGCGAGGCCAGAATCGCCTCGAGTTTGGCCAGTTCTTCCTCGAAATCGGCAACGATCTGATCTCGTTCGTCTGCGGGCAAGCCGCGAACGGACGCGAGGTTGTCCTCTGTGTCGATGATCAAACGCAACAGCATTCGCTGCGACGTGTCCGGTTCGGCTTGGAACAGAGCGAGTTGGGAGGTGGTGGCGCGTCCTTCTGCGACCGCCCACGTAGCCGACTCGAGCTCCCGTGTCATTTCAGGCATGGTGTGTTTCAAAACATACCGCCTGCTTGGCCAGACCAGCGCGGTGTCAAGACACGCCGCCCATGCCCTGCCGGGCTCGGCCTATGATCGGCTGACCAACAAGTGGGTGAGTTGAGTGCGTGAAAGGTTCGGGTGAGTACGACGTCTGGCATTGCACCGATGCACCCGGTACCGGACCCACCGTGGATGACAAGCGGCGGCGTGGGTGGCTCCGGTTCGTTCGCCGGCTCGACACCGGCGCGAATGCGACTCCTGGCAATCGTCACCGCCACGATTGCTGTTCTCCTTGCACTGTTTGGATGGATCGCCGTCAGCCGCAGGGACCAAGCACTCGACCGCACGGGTGACGCTGCTGCCCGGTTGATCTCGGTCCAGCAGATCCGTAGCGCGGTCATCGAGGCTGATTCGATTGCGACGACTTCGTTCCTGCTCGGTGGCCTCGAGCCCGCAGACCAGCGCGCCCGCTACGAGTCCCGACTCGCCGATGCCGCTGGCGGCCTCGCTCTGCTGTTCGACGGTCAAGCCGGCAACGAACGCGAACAGTTGGTTGAGGCGAGTTCGACCCTCAACGAATTCAGCGGCCTCGTCGAGCAGGCCAGGGCAAACAATCGTCAGGGGTTCCCAGTCGGAGCCGCGTATCAGCGACAGGCCTCGGCGCTGGTTCGCACCGACCTGCTCGTGTCGCTCTCCGAACTGGAGCAACAGGCGCGTGCCGAGGTCAACGACAACATCGCTAGCGCCCATCAGATCGGGTGGCTACTGCCGCTCGCCGGCCTGATCACGCTCGCTGCGATGGCATCTGGCGGATGGTGGCTGTTCCAGCGAACCAGAAGAATTCTCAACG
Organism: Actinomycetes bacterium; assembly: GCA_031422355.1. Taxonomy (GTDB): domain Bacteria; phylum Actinomycetota; class Acidimicrobiia; order Acidimicrobiales; family Ilumatobacteraceae; genus WLMZ01. Next base: position 3,030 of record JANOQU010000076.1, on the reverse strand, counting down.
TACCGCTCACCCTTGGCGCCGTCATCTGTGTGGCCGTCGTTGGCTACGGCCTGATCGCGATGGGTGACTCGGTGGGCCGCGCTGACGATGCCGTGACGGGCGACTTGTTTCTCGCCGATCGCGACTCACAAGCGCGCGTCGGCGCATTCCAGGCACGATCCGACGAAGCTCTCACCCTCATCAATCGTGGCAATGGAACCGTGAACGAACAAGGGTTTCAACAGGCCAGATCACGAGTTGATGCCCTGGTCAACGATGGAATTCGTGCTTCCACTCAGCGCGATCTCGGAAACCTGTTCGACCAGTACGTCGCCGCCCACGAAACGCTCCGGGCGCTCGACACCGCTGGCGATTGGGACGGCGCTGTTGCGCTCCTGATCGGCGACTCGGCGACGCTGTTCGACAACTTCAGCGCTGACATCGAGACGTCGGTCACGAGCCGTGCCGCCGACGCACAACGCAACCTCGCCGACGCCAGTTCCGGTCTCAGCGCTGCCCGCTGGGCAATCCTGATCGGGGCCCTATCGGCCGCAGCGCTCGTCGCCGTTGGATATGGCCAACGGCTGCGGGAGTACCGATGAGTACCAGATCACCGAAACGATTGGCGGGTCTCGTCGGAGCTGCTGTGTTGCTGAACCTTGTCGGGTGCTCCGGCGACGCAACACTTCCTCCACCAGAGCTTGGCGAGACGGCCACGACCGAGGCCGCGGCGGCTCCGGCGCAGCCGCAGTGTTCCGTCGCAGACGCAGCTCTCGACCCCACCCGTTCCTACGAGCCGACGGAGCCGCTACCGATGCCCGGCGACATGCCCGCCGGTTCGACGATGCGCAAGATCCAGGATCGCGGCCGACTGATCGTCGGGGTTTCGGGCGACACGTTGCAGTTCGGTGCGCGCAACCCAATCACCGGCGAGATCGAGGGCTTCGACATCGACATTCTCAAGGAGGTCAACGCCGCGATCTTCGGTGCCGACCCGCCGGCGATCGAGTATCGAATCATCACCTACGCCGATCGGCTGCCCAACCTCGAGACGGAACAGGTCGATCTGGTCGCGCACACGATGACCATCAACTGCAATCGGTGGTTGCGAATCGCATTCTCTTCGGAGTACTACCCGGCTGGTCAGAAGGTGCTCGTCCGGCGCGGCTCTGGGTACACCGGCATCGACGACCTCGCTCTCGCCGGAGCGCGTGTCTGTGTGCCCGGCGGCAGTACGAACCTGGAGTTCCTGCAGACCGACTATCCGCAGATCGAGGCCGTCGAGCGGGCCGACATCACCGACTGCCTCGTTGCGTTTCAGCAGGGTCAAGCCGACGCGATCACGGCCGACGACACGGTGCTCGTTGGCTTTGCCGCCCAGGACCCCTACGCAGAAGTCGTCGGTGAGACCTTTACCGAGGAGCCGTACGGGATCGGTATCAATCTCGGACAGACCGATCTCGTTCGATTCGTCAACAGCGTGCTCGACGAGATCCGTGCCAATGGCCGGTGGGACGCCATCTATGCCACGTGGGTCGGAGGCGACCCGATCGAGCCACCCGCCGCGGTGTACGGCCGGCTTCCCGCAGACGAGGGCGGCTGACCATGTCGATGTCGGCACCACTGATCCACTTCCCCGAACGCAACGCGACCATCGATCGACCTGCAGCCTCCGGGCTGGTGAACTCGTTGCGTTCGTGGATGGCTGAATCCACCGACCGAGTGTTCGCGCTCGACGGGCTATGGCAGACAATCGGTCCCGACGCATCGACGGCCGAGCACGCTGACGTCGCCGCGTCGTTCCTCGCCCACCAGGCGATCGGCACTCGAGTCGCGGAGCTCGGAACGGCGCTGTCTGAATCCCGTGACGGCGCCAAGAACGTCGTCGAACTTTGCCATCAGCACGTTTCTGCGAGCGATGGTTCCCCCATTGCGGCCAACCTCCACGACGCCTGTGTGTTGCTCGATGCAATTCTGGATCGGGCCGAGGAGTCGCTCCAGCGCACGACGCAATCGGTGCACGAATCCGTTCGCCTACGCAGCGCAATCAACGGTGATCTCGTCGTCGCGGAAAGCCTTGCGCAACGACTCGGTGATCAGGTTCGTCACATCAACGAACTCAGTGTCCGCGCATCGGCGGTCATGACACGCCATGCAAATGGCGTGGGAAACCCAGAGCTTGCGTCAAACATTGATTCGGATGAACTCGCCCGGCTCGCAACCGAGATCGCAACCGTCCGCTCGTCGCTGGAGGCGGCCGACGCGGAACGACGACGGCTGATCGCGTCGTGGTCATCGCTCCCCGCCCGGATCGAGCGGATGGCCGCTCAGGAGGCGATTGTCAGGGAACTGCGCCAGCGGTGTGAGGACAAAGTTCGGCCCTTGCCAAAGTTGGCCGTTCCGTCGCTGGCCGCACTGGCGGCGCCGATGCCGATCGAGCAGTTGGAGCTGAGGCCCTGGCCAGCCGTCGAGCCTGAATGCCGCACATACTTGAACCAACTCGACCGGGTCCAAGCCGCGCTCGACGAGGTTCAACGCCGCTACGAAGCACCGCTGCGCGAACGCGACGAACTCCGCGGTCTCGTCCAGGCATTCCACGACAAGGCTGGCGAGTCGGGTCTTGCGGAGCACACAGAACTCGACCCTGCCTATCGGGCGGCCGTGACCGAATTGTGGTCCGCGCCATGTGATCTGAGGAGTGCTCGCACACTGGTCGACAACTATTTGTTCGCCGTCAATTCGATCACGAACGGCGAGACGGCCCGTAATGGCGGAGGGAGCGGATCATGAGCGACCGATGCAGCCAACCTGGATGCGCCGGAACGATTGCGGACGGCTACTGCGATGTCTGCGGTCTGGCAGCCGGGCTCGCCGCCGGTGGCCAACACGTCTCGTCAACTGCCGCGGGCGATGGCAGTGCTCGTGCGACCAGTGCCGACAGCGCGGTCCCTGATGGGACGTCGTTCGCCAGTAGTCGTCTGACGTCCACGCCGCTTGGTTCATCACGCACCACGCCCGGCAGCCGACCGACCCGCCGATTGGGTACTGCGC